>JABDJB010000078.1 GCA_013003425.1 Gammaproteobacteria bacterium
TTGACCAGTTCCGCCGAGAATTTGCAGGGGATATGCCCCGGGCCACCAAGGCGGTCTTTATCCGGAATCGTCGTGGTGCAGTCCCAGCGGGTGCGAGTGCCGGCCATCACATCGCGCGGCGTCAGCCTGAAGACTGCATCGTCGCCAAAATGCGTCGGCTCCAGATGAGCGACAAGCACGCCGCCCGGTTGCAGCGTTACGGCGGTAACGTGCTCGCCGTCAGAAAGCTCGTCGGGGTCTATGCGAAGGTCGGAAAAGTCCTGCGGGTAGTTGCCCTGCTCCATACGGTACTGCGTCAAAAACATTCGCAGCTGGTGCACCGTGGTGTAGGCGGCAGCAAAACGCGCTGTGGTGATGTAGCGATGCTGCTCCGCACCCGATGCGGTTACGTCGGCCATTGGCGTCACGGGCGTGGCGCCTGGCAGGTTGACGATTTCGACCTGCTGCGGGCCGGACAGTCTGTTGGCAATGACCGAGCCGATCACCACCAGTGTTGTCAGCCCGAGGGCCGCTGCGATCAGTTTGCGGCGGCCTGGAAGACGCTGTGACGGGGCTTCAGTGCGCTGCCTTGCTGCAGGCAGCGCGCCGCCGCAGCCGTTACAAAAGCTCTGTGGCTGCGGGTGAGCAACGCCACAGTAGGTGCATACCACGTCCATTGCCGATCTCGCCCAAAATACTGAGGCTACCTCAGCCCTGCCCTGCCTGCCGTGCACAGGCCACAATTTTCATATTGGGCGGTGATCTTACGCCGGGAGCGCGCTTTGGGTTTGGAGACATCAGTTTGAACCAGCAGCGTCGTAGGTTGCATAGTTGTCGGCCGGCCGGGTCCCATGCTCTGGTTCGTGGTGCTGTTCGGGGAACATGGGCAAAGACTTAACCTGTAAGTAGTAATGGCGGTTGCGAACCCGCCCGAATCGCTTTGCCCGCCCAGACAAACAAAAAAGGCCGGCTGAACAATCAGCCGGCCTCCCGCCATCATTCCGGATGGGAACTCAGGCAGCTTCATCCATGCGTATCGGTACCCGCTCGTTCTTGAAAGTAAGCGTTCGGTAGGGATACGGAATCTCGATGCCGGCGTCATCAAGCGCCTTTTTGATGGCCTCGACCACCTCGTCCCGCGAACCGCGGATATTTGCCGACTCGCTGCCGTTACCGGTCCACCAGGTCACGTCGAAATCAATGCTGCTGGCACCGAACTGGCGTGCATACACCTGTGCCGGTTTGTCCGTGTTAACCGATTGGCAGCTCTCGAGAGCTTCCTGGATCACCTTGCGGCTTTCGGCAACATCTTCGTCATAGCCGACGCCGCACGCGATGGTAATACGACGGGTATTGCGGTCGGTGCGCACCGTCACGGGGGTCTTGAACAGCATCGAATTGGGCACCACCACGCGCTGGCCATCCAGCCGGCGGATATTGGTGTCACGCACCGTGATTTCCTCGACCGTGCCTTCCAGGTCATTGCATTCGATCAGGTCGCCGATCTCAAACGGCTCGCGCAGCAGAATCAGGATGCCGGCGATGAAGTTCTCGAAAATATCCTTGAAGGCGAAACCGATGGCAATCGATGACAGGCCTAACGCCGTCAGGATTTTTCCCGGCGTAAACGATGGGAACATGGCGGTGCTTGCCAGCAGTATGCCGGTGACCCAGACGCCGATGAAGACCAGCTTGGAAAACAGCTCGCTCAGCGACTGCCGCAGGCCGGCTTTATCTGTCAGCCGGCCCGTGCCGCGACGAATGAGCTTTGCCGCCACCCAGGTAATGGCCAGGATGACCAGGCCGGTCGCCAGCAGGGGCAGATGCTCGATGGTAGCCTCGAGCATGCCTTCCAGGCTCGATATCAATGTTTCTGTTGCGTTCATAGCTCCGTATTTCCAATCAGTTAATTATTTGAATCCGTGTGCAGCCCCGATTGCCGCCGGGCCGGCAGTCGATTCAATCGTGCTCGTCAACCTCTTCCTGGATGTTTTCACCGAGCTGCTCGACGTCTTCGCCAATGCCTTTTGTGGTACTGCAGCCCGCGATCACCAGGACCAGGCCCGTAATGACAGTTGCCAGCAGGTACTTCCAGTAAGTCATTTTGTCCTCCTCAGTAAAAGCCTCACCCGGAGAAAAGCAAGTACCGTGCCAACCGCCCAAATGCTGAAAATATAGTGTTTTTCGCCTCACTGACGGCCACAATTCAGTAAGTTTTACCCGCGACCCGGAAAGATTTGCCGGTTGCTGGGGGATTTCCTTCATTGCGGCGCCGTCGGAGCCCTCATAGACTCATTCGCCTGGGTGGTTGAATTGGTAGGGCTCATGCTCCAGGGACTCATCGTTGCCAGAGATGGCGAGGAGATGCTTCGCCTGAGCGAAGTATTTCGCGGCTGTGGCTATGCGGTCGATACCGCAACGGATTTCAGTGTCGCCACCGACTTCCTGCTGAAGCACACCCCGGAAGTCGCACTGATCGACCTCGACGTGGTTGATTCAACCGGCCTGTCGGTCATCGAGAATAACCAGCTGGCCAACGTGATGGACATCTATCTGATGTCCGACAGCCCGACCCTGTCATCGGCGGTGCGGGGCATGCGGGCCGGCGCCTCTGATTTTTTCGAAAAACCTGTTGATCCCGACCGGCTGAAAGCCAACCTGGAAAGTCTCGTTGCCGACATGGACTCCGGGCAGGATCCGGCAGTGCGCAAGAGCGGGCGTGGCAAGCTGGTCGGTGAGTGTTCCGCCATGCGGCGGGTCTACCGGCTTATCCGCAAGGTCGCGCCGACCGACCTGGCTGTAATGCTGGTAGGCGAAAGCGGCACCGGCAAGGAACTGGCGGCGCACACCGTGCACGATCTCAGCGTGCGCGCCGGGCAGCCCTTCACGGCGATCAATTGCGGCGCGATACCGGCGGAATTAATGGAAAGCCAGTTGTTCGGGCACGTCAAAGGCGCATTTACCGGTGCCACAAAGAACCACAAGGGCTTTTTCGAACGCAGTCACGGCGGGACGCTGTTTCTCGACGAAATTACCGAGATGAGCCCCGAACTGCAGGTAAAGCTGCTGCGGGTGCTGGAGACAGGTCATTTCATGCCGGTAGGCGGCGCTGCCGAGCTGACCGCCGACGTGCGGCTGGTCTCAGCAACCAATCGCGACCCTGAAGAAGCGATTACTGCAGGGGTTCTGCGCGAAGACCTCTACTACCGGCTGGCGCAGTTTCCTGTCGGCCTGCCACCGCTGCGCGAGCGCGGTGACGATATAGAACTGCTGGCGCAGTTCTTTCTGCAAGTGAGAAACAGCGAGCTGGGTGTCGACAAGCAGTTCGGCGCAGATGCTATAGATGCTTTGCGTATGCATGACTGGCCCGGCAACGTCCGGGAGCTGAAGAATGTCGTGTTTCGCGCGCATGTTCTGGCCGGTGAAACTATCGGGCTGGACGACCTGCCAAACGACGTGCCCTCCAGCGGTCCGACCCGGGGTGATCGCATCAGGATTTCCATCGGCATGTCGATCAAGGAAGTCGAACGCAGGCTGATTTTTGCCACGCTCGAGCACCATGACGGCGACAAGCAGAAAACGGCCGATACGCTGGGCGTCAGTGTCAAAACGCTCTATAACCGGCTGAAGCAATACGAGCTGGAGTAAATGTTTTTTAACTGCTGCAGCGTGGCTGGCTGATCGATTCCAGGAACCTGCGTCTGAAGGGTGCTGTCGCGATGTTGCCGTCCTGATCGATTTGCACCTGGCTCCAGGGCACGAATACTGACCGGGCGGGCTCCACTTCATCGATAACCAGCTCAATGAAACCAATGCGGCCACTGCCCGGTACAACTTCCAAATCAACGATATGCCCCAGCAGCTCTTTGTCAGTGTTGTAGACAGGCTTGCCGATCAGCTGCTGTGTTTTCCAGTTTATATGTTCTTCCATACTATCTCGTGGTGTACACATGGCAACGCGGGGCCGGAGCCCCGCGTCTCCGTTTCTTCAGGCTGTTGCGGCGTGCTGTCTCGGTCCGAGAAAAAACCAGGCAATCAGTCCGATTACCGGCAGCAGCACAATCAGCAGCGACCAAAGCACCTTGCGGCCTACGCTGGCCGGGCTGCTGAAAACATGTACCAGTGCCCACAGATCAAATGCCAGAATAACCAGCCCCAGTAATCCGCCTATTTCCAAACCCATTACGTACCTCCTCCAGTTGTCCGTGAAATTTCAGTAATCCTGTCGCTCAGTCCGACGTCTCAGCGCGCTCGTTCTGCTGCTTCTCGCGCTTTTCTTCGGCCATATTGCGTTCTTCCGGCATTTCGACGTCGATCGTCGGCACGGTAATGTCCTTGTCTTTCAGTTCAACTTCCGGAACCGGTACGGACAATTTCTTTTTACCGACTTCGATGTCAGCCACTTCGATCTCGAATTCCGGCAGCTGGCCGCCCGATACGTCGACATCAACATCAGGAAGCCGTGCTTCCTGGGTCTGTTCGACATCGAATTTGGGCAGCTGGCCACTTTTCACATCGATATCCACATCCGGCAGGCGCGTTTCACGCGTCTGGTCGACATCGAAATTCGGTAGCTGGCCATCTTTCACCGCGACGTCGACATCAGGAAGACTGGCCTCCTTCGACTGTTCGACTTCACATCCGGTCAGGCCCAGGGCTGCCGCGGCGGCAATAATAGAAATAACTGATCTGCGCATTTTCCCTCCAGTTTTGCGACGGTGAATCCGCCTGTGCTGCAGGAGGTGCAGTAATCGTGCCAGGTTGGCGCGAGTGGGAGTTTCGTGCTGCTATTACAGCATTTCAGGGTGAACTGGCAGTTCGACAGAAGTGCGCCGCAGGGTGCCGATTACGGAAGAATTTTCCGATGGAAGGAAATTTCTTCCGTGCTACTCGTCGATGTCTTCCTTGACGTACGGGACAAACTGCAGCGTCAGGTAGTTCAACAGCGACAGTGCGATAGCAATCTCGAAGCGCCGGAATGCAACCGCTATGCCGATGGCGCCGGTATTCCACAGGCTGGCGGCGGTTGCGGTGCCGGTAACACCGCCGCGGCTCTTCAGAATCGCGCCGCCACCGATAAACCCCATGCCGGTAATGATGCCGTAAATGACACGCGATTCCGCATCAGTGGTTGAAAGTACCTGCATGCCGACCAGCGTGTAACCGCAAGCCGCAATGGCGACGAGTGGAAACGTGCGCAGGCCGGCACTGCGTCGTGGCCCTTTCTCGCGGTTCCAGGCGACCGGCAGCGCCAGCGCGTACGCTGCGCTCAACAACATCAGGTGGTGGCCAATAGTTGTGAAATCGATGTCCATCATCTGTTCATCCTCCAGCGAAGCGACATTAGCATATCGTGGCTAGCGGCCAGAACGGCGGGCAGCACGGCGATAAGCGCGATAGGCACGCAGCTGCCCGCGGTAAGCGCTACGCACCAGCCATGCATCTATCAGTGCTGAGAAACGTTGCGACAGCCGTGCACCAAGTGAACGATCGCGATACAGCTCCGATGTTATTTCTTTGCTGGCGGCAAAGTCCGTCGTAAAGAGCTGTTGCAGCGACGCTATGGCCGGTGCGTGAGTGGTTTCCACCTGCGCATCACGGTTCCAGCGCATGCCCCAGTGATCCAGGTTGCAAGAGCCGACGGCGGCAAGATCATCGATCAGTTGTGCCTTCATATGCAGGCAACGCTCCTGGTATTCGAAGATGCGCACACCATCACGCAGCAGGCGACCATAGAAGCGCCAGCCGGCACTGCGCACCAACGGCTGGTCGGTTGCCGTCCCGGACAGCAGCAGGCGTGTGTCCACGCCACGGCGCGCCGCCCGGCGCAGTTCGCGCAACAGCCGGAAGCTGGGGGCAAAATACGGTGTCGCGATCCAGGCGCGGTGACGGGCACCGGCAACGACAGAGGCTACGCGGTGCCGGATTTCACGCCGTTGCAGGGGGTGATTCCGCAGCAGCCGGCAGCGGCCCTGCCCCGCACTGGCTGTAGTGGTCGGTAACTCAGGCCGGCCCCCGGCGTAGACCTGCCAGTCATGAGCAAATTCGGCGTGCATGTCGCTCACGACCGGACCCTTCAGGCGTAAGGCAAGGTCGTGCCACGGCTGGTCACTGCTGGCCGGGTCAAAGTCGTCGGTGATGCAGAATCCACCGATAAAGCCGGTTGCGCCGTCGACCATGAGCAGTTTGCGATGATCACGAAACAGGTTCAGTCGTGGCGGCCACGGTCGGGCCGGGTTGAACCAGGCCAGGTTTACCTTCGCATCGGCGAGCTGCTTCAGCTCGTCGCGTGCGGCATATGCGCCAAACCTGTCTGCAAGCACATAAACTTCAACCCCGCGGCCCGCCGCCGCAGTCAGCGCCGCAGCAAAACGCTCAAGACAGGCGCCCGGCTCTACCAGGTAATTAACAAGGACGACGCTCTCGCTGGCTGCATCGATCGCCGCCAGCATGGCCGGGAAAAAACGATCACCATCCACGAGCAGCGTTGTGTCGCAACCGTCGCGCCAGGAGTAGGCGAATCGCCCCATTTCAGCTCCTGTTGCCTGGGGTGGATGGACGTCGAATGAGTAGCCGGCACTCGACCGAATGGCGCATACCAGTTTCCGCGTTCAACCCGCCAGGTGCACCGGCATACCCATCCACGGCCAGATTTTCCAGACAAACAGCGCCAGCACCGCAAGCAGCAGGATACTGGCCGGTATGCCGGCCCGAAAGAATTCCGCCGAGCTGAATTGTCTGCTTTGGTAGGCAATGGCGTTCGGTGCCGCGCCAACCATGAAGAGAAACGGCATGCCGGCAACGGCAAGTGTGGAATACAGCACCAGCTCCGGTGCTATGCCGAGGTAACCGGACACAGCGAGGGCGACCGGCAATGAAATCGCAATCGCCGCCACATTCATAATGAGATTTGTCAGCAGCAGCACAAACAGCGACAGGCCGATGACAAACACAAGCAGCGGGCTGGTTGGCAGGTGCGTCAGCCACTGGATCGCAAGCCAGCGTGCCGCACCAGTCTGCCACAGGCAAAACCCTATGCTCATGGCGCCACCAAACAGGAAAATAATATTTAGCGGCAGTGATTCGAGATCGTCCAGGTCAAGTATCCTGAACACGAAAAAAACAACCGTCACGGCAAGAATAATTGCGCTCTTGTCAATCTGGCCGAGCAAGGGAATCACCGAACGCAGGCTCATTGCGGCAATTGCGATCAGCGTTACAATAATCACCAGCCATTCCTGCCAGCTGACCGGGCCCAGCCGCTTGTGCAGTTCCCTGGCGCGTCGCCGCAGCCCGAAAATTACCGGCTTGTCAGGGCGGAACACCACCAGTATGTACAGCCACAGCAGAAAAACCATGGTGACGCCGAGCGGCAGCATGTAATAGGTGAGCTCGCCAAAAGAAATTTCACGCCCGGCAAGGTCGCGAAAGAAGCCGATAGCTACAGCAGCACGAGCCGCACCGAACAACGTGATAATGCTGCCGGCGCCGGCGGTGAATGCCATGCCGATAAAAAGCCCTTTGCCGAAGCGGGTTACGCCATCGTGACCATAAAGGGCATGGATAGCTGTGAGCAACGGGAAAAGAGCGGCGGCGACGGCGGTATGCGCCATGAACAGGGTAAGGCCGGCGGTCATCAGGAACGTGCCCAGGTAAATCATGCTGGTGCGTTCGCCGGCAAGCGCCAGCATGCGGTAGGTAAGTCGCTTTGTCAGGCCGGTGCTTGAAAATGCCATGCCAATTGTAAAAGCGCCGATAATGAACCAGACGGCCGGGTCAAGAAAATCGGTAAACGCCGCGCGCGCATCACGTATCTGGAACAATGCCTGGACAACGGCAATCGTTATTGCCGTGATGCCGACCGGAACCGCCTCCGTCACCCACCAGACTGCGGCGAGCACAAACAGACCCAGCGCGAGTTTTGCTTCTCGCGTAACGACGATGGTCTCGCCGGAAGGGTCGATTGCGTCAGGTAGCCCCGGCAGCAAGGCAAAGAGCGTGAAACCGGCGATACCCAGCAGCAAAGCGAAAGGGCGACCGCGTTGGCGTTCGTCGGCCTCATCCGCCAGCGCCGCCCGCGGCGTTTTGCCGCTGTCAGCATCCGTCATGGCGCCAGGACACTCATCGCATGGTAGACGTGCCGTAACACATCAACGGTGCGTACCACGCCGACCGCATGGTCATCCTCCACCACGACAGCCATGTGGGTGTCATCGCCGACCAGTTCATAGATGACCTTTGTCAGGGAATCCCCGGCGTCCACCCTGCCCTCGATGTCTCGCATGACCTCGCGGATCGGCCGGTCAAAGCGCGCCTGCCAATGCTCCTGTTTGTCTGGCGACAACACCTCTGCGAGGTTCGGGTCTACCTCGGACCGGATTGGCACATCGGCAAGCTCGTCGAGCTCTTCGAGCAGGTCAATCTCGAGGCCCTTGAGGATATCCCGCCGCCTGACGGCGCCAACCAGCTTCGAATTCTCGAAAACCAGTACTACGCGCGGCATGGATTGCCGCCCCTTGCCGACGGCAATCTGGGCCTGCACCAGCATCCGGGCTGCTTCTCGCAGCGAATCGTCGGGCGCCGCATGTGGATATTCGTCCAGCGGTACCATCAAATCTTTTGCAGTCAGCGTCTTCAAGCAACGACCCGGCAGTTAACTCACTTTACTATGCCTTTCCGGCCGGCTCGCTGCCACCGGTATCTGACCCGGCGGTCTCCGCGTGCCATTCAAAAATGTTCATCTCGATAAAGATAAAAGCGACCAGCCACAGGAAGGCATCCCAGAAATCGAGGAACTCGCCATCGATGCCCCAGTAAATTGCGCAGCCAAAGAGTATTGCGTACAGGACGCCTTTGATACCCTTGCTGATACGCAACAAGCCATCGGTGAGCAGGTCGCGGTGCTGCAGCAGCACCTCGATTTCCAACAGCGCGACGATAATCAGCCAGTCTCCGGCGTTGATGACGTCAGTCAGTGCCAGGGCATGTGCCAGTTCCAGTTGTGCCGCGCTGCCAATAACCCGGGTGCCGGGCAGCTGCAGCAACGCCTCGCCCTGCAATGCCTGGCAGACTTCCGGCGTCAGCGGAAAGTAATTGTCGAGTGAATCAATATAGGTATAGCCGGTACCAATCAGGCTGCACACATTGTCGACGGCAAACGGCACCGCGCTGGTTACCAGCCCGTATTTGACCAGGTAACCGTAAAACGAATAAATAATAAACAGATAGCACACTGCCCGGGTGGCCGTCAGCGTCCATTTGAGCCCGCCTCTGAGCTTGTTGTCCGGGATTGCCGCCGTTTCCAGTTCGAACAGCAGCAGCAGTATTACCCAGGCAAGCGTATCAACCGTTGCCGAGTAGGCCTGCACCAGGTTGCGCCAGGTTACGCCATCGACAAAGATCTCGGCGCTGGCCGCGTAGTCTTCGAGAAACCACAGCCACACGTTGAGCGCCAGCAGGGCATAAACGCTGTATTTGAACAGCCGAAACCAGAAGTGGCCGCCAGGCAATGTGCTGTCAGCGTTCATTGGTGGGAGCGCCGAATTGGCCTAGAGCAGTCGTTCGGCCGCCGCGTCCAGCGTGGCGCGGGCTTTGACGACCAGTTCATCGACGTGCGTTCGCTGCATGACCAGCGGCGGCGATACGATAAGTTTGCTGCCGACAGCCCGCATCACCAGGCCGTTCTCCAGCGCCAGGTCACGCGCCACGTTGCCGGCGTCTCCCGGCTCTTCAAACAGCTCGATCGGATCACGCGAACGCACCAGCTCCAGCGCGCCGAGCATGCCCACACCACGTGCTTCGCCGACCAGCGGATGGTCAGCGAGCGTGTGCCACTGTTGTTGAAAGTACGGCCCGATTTCGTCACGCACATACTCGACGATGCCTTCCTCTCGCAGGATTTTCAGGTTTGCCATGGCAACAGCGGCACAGACCGGGTGCCCGGAGTAGGTGTAGCCATGGAAAAACTCGCCGCCCTTCTCCTTGAGCACGGCCGCCATGTGATCCGCGACGATCACGCCGCCAATCGGCAGGTAGCCTGAAGAAAGGCCCTTTGCGACCGGCATCAGGTCGGGTTTTGTGCCGTAGTGTTGCGCGCCAAACCAGCTGCCAAGACGCCCGAAGCCGGTAATTACCTCGTCGGACACCAGCAGTATGTTGTATTTGTCGCAAATGCGCTGAATCTCCGGCCAGTAGCTGTCCGGCGGCACAATTACGCCGCCGGCTCCCTGCACCGGTTCGCCGATAAATGCAGCGACCCGATCGGCCCCGAGTTCCTCGATCTTCTGTTCGAGCTGATGTGCGACACGCAAACCGAATTCCGCCGGCTCTTCATCACGCCCCTCGCCAAACCAGTATGGCTGGTCGATGTGCACGATACCGGGAATCGGTAGCCCGCCCTGCTTGTGCATCGGTTTCATGCCGCCGAGGCTGGCGGCCGCAACCGTCGAACCGTGATAGGCATTGTGACGACTGACAATGATGTCTTTGCCGGCATGACCCATGCAGGCCCAGTAGTGGCGCACCATGCGTATAACCGTATCGTTTGCCTCCGAGCCGGAGCCGGAAAAAAATACGTGGTTCATGTGTGCGGGCGCGAGCCCGGCAAGCATTTCGGACAGTTCAATGGCCGGTGGCGTGGTGCACTGGAAAAAGCTGTTGTAGTAAGGCAGTTCCCTGAATTGAGCAGCCGCTGCATCGGCGAGCTCCTGCCGCCCGTAGCCGATGTTGACGCACCACAGGCCTGCCATGCCGTCCAGCAGCCGTCGCCCTTCGGCATCGGTCAGATAGACGCCATCTGCGCTTTTTATGATGCGCGTGCCATGCTGCGCCAGGTCTCCGCTGTCGGTAAACGGGTGCAGGTGATGCGCAGCATCCTTGCGTTGCAGAGCGGATAAATTACTCATGGCTTCTCTTGTTTATCAAACATTCAACAGCAGGAATTCCCTCTCCCAGGAGCTAATGACCCGAAAGAAAGTCTCGTGTTCGAGTCGTTTTATTCCCGCGTAGCAGGTGGCGAAGTCTTCACCGAACAGGTTGCGCAATGCAGGCTCCTGTTCGAGGCAGATCAGCGCATCTTCCAGGGTGTGCGGCAACGAGCGCTCCATCATCCGGGCATTCTGGTCGGTCGGCGCGCTGGGTTCGATTTCCTGTTTCATGCCCAGGTATCCGCAGGCCAGCGTCGCGGCAATGGCCAGATAAGGATTGACGTCGGAACCGGCAAAACGCGTTTCGATGCGGCGGTTCTCCGGGCTCGAGACCGGCACCCGCAAACCTGCAGTCCGATTGTCTATACCCCAGTGCACATTAGTCGGCGCACTGTCGCCATAGGCAAACCGACGATAGCTGTTTACATACGGGCCATAAAAGATAAGCGCTGCTGGTGCAAAATGCTGCAGCCCACCGATGTAGTGACGCAGACGGCCGTTAAGTTGCCCATTGTTATCGTCAGCGAAGATATTCCTGCCAGTGCTGATGTCGTTTATCGACTGGTGAATATGCATCGAGCTGCCGGGCTCGTTTTCCATTGGTTTTGCAAGAAAGGTTGCAAATACGCCATGGCGCATTGCTACCTCACGCATCATGCGCTTGAACAGGCAAACCTGGTCCGCCCGGCTAAGCGCTTCGGCGTGCTCGAAATTGACCTCCATCTGCGCCGCGCCGGATTCGTGGATGAGCGTATCCAGGTCCAGCTCCATCGCATCGGCAAAGTCGTACATATCCTCGAATAACGGATCGAACTCGTTCACCGCATCAATGGAATAGGACTGACGGGCTCGTTCCGGGCGCCCCGAGCGTCCTACCGGCGGGCGTAGCGGATAATCCGCGTCGGTATTGCGCTCGACCAGGTAGAACTCCACCTCCGGCGCGATAATGGGTCGCAAACCTTCTGCTTCGTACAGGTCGAGAATAGAGCGCAGCACGGTGCGCGGCGCCAAACGGTGGAGTTCACCGTCGCTGTCAACGCAGTCGTTAATAATCTGCGCGGTGGGTTCCTCGACCCACGGCACGATACAGGCGGTGTCAGGGTCGGGCTTGAGAAACATGTCTCGATCAGACGGGTGTACTGGCGCCCAGTCATCGTCCGGTGCGGCGTATTCGCCGGTTACAGACTGTACAAAGATTGCCTCGGGCAGTCGCACGCCCTCGCCTTTCAGAAATCGTTCGGCGGGAATAATCTTGCCGCGCACATTGCCGGTCATATCCGGCACCAGCGCTTCGACCTCATCAATCTTGCGGCTGGTCAGCCAGTCGCGCAGCTCGTTACTGATCTTGTTCATCTATTCGCCTTCAATGCGGCGGGATGCCGCGCGCTCTCTGCAGGCGGCACCGAACGCACGCCATGTTGCGGCGTAGAAGGGATTCATGTGCGGCTTCCACTCCGGGTGCCATTGTACCGCCAGGGCAAATGCGGATGCGCCGGCAACGCTGAACCCTTCTATCAGGCCATCGTGCGCCCGCGCCTCCACGGACAACCCATGCGCCAGCCGGTCGATCCCCTGGGCATGCAGGCTGTTGACGGTCTGTTCCAGGGTGTCAGCCAGTCGCGCCAGTATGCCGCCGGGTTCGAGGGTTACCGGGTGTGCCGGACCGTACTGGCCGTCCAGGTCGAGGCTGGCGTCCTCCAGGTGATATTCGTAGTCGGGGTGTTCGTGGACTTTCTGGTGCAGTGTGCCACCCAGCGCAACGTTGATTTCCTGAAATCCCCGGCACACACCGAGCACCGGTATGCCCGCTTCCAGTGCCGCCGGGATCAGCCGCAGGTTGGCGGCATCGCGCGCCTCATCCAGCGGGCTGTCGGGATGCGGCTCGCCACCGTCATAGTGCTGCGGATGAATGTTTGCGTAGCTGCCGGTCAGCACAATGCCGTCGACCATGCCCAGGATCTCCCCGGCAGTAACGCCATCGGTGAGCGCCGGCAGCATGACCGGCAGCGCATCCGCCGCGTGGGTGATAGTGCGAATGTATTTGTCGCCGACGCAATGGTAGTCGTGCGGGGCGATATGTTTCAGGTCGGCACTCAGCCCGACCACCGGTCTGCGTTGCATGGTGTGGCTCGTTAGCGTGCCGGCAAAGTAACACTGCCCCTGCCCCGGTTCAAGCGACTAGCGAGCAGTTTTTTCCAATAAGACCATGCTGTTATAAAACATTTTTAACCCTGACTGCGGCGTCTGTTAGCATGCCCTCATGACTGACGCGATGTCCGGTTTCCTGCAACAACACGCCGATCTGGAATTTATCGATCTGCTGATGCCTGATCTCAACGGTATTGCCCGCGGCAAGCGCCTCAGCGCCAGTGATGCCGGAAAAGCAGTCAGCGACGGAATCCTGCTGCCCCGTTCGCTTTACGGTGGCGACATACGCGGCGACACGGTCGAAGAAACCCGGCTCGGCATAGCTACCGGCGACATGGATTACACCTGCCGCCTCGAAACGGAAACGCTGCGCCCCGTACCGTGGGCAGATACACCCGCAGCCCAGTGCATGATGGAAATGTACGATGATTCCGGCCAGCCGTTCAGCGCCAGTCCGCGCCAGCTCCTGCGCGAGATAGTCAGGCAGATGAATGCCGCCGGCCTGTTTCCTACTGTCGCTGTTGAACTGGAGTTTTACCTGTTGCGCGACCGGCTGGATGATGCCGGCCGGCCGCAGCTGCTGATCGACCCTTTTACCGGCGAGGAATCAGACAGCACCCAGGTTTACAGCATCGATGATCTCGACAACTTTCGTCCGTTTCTGGAAACCGCCAAGCGGTATTGCAGCGCGCAGTCGGTGCCAGCCTCGGCCGCGGTTGCCGAGTACGCGCCTGGCCAGTTTGAAATAAACCTCAGTCACAAGGCCGATGCACTGGCAGCCTGTGATGACGCGATCTATTTGAAACGTATCGTTCGGCAGGCAGCCCGTTCCGAGCAGATGAGCGCCACATTCATGGCCAAGCCGATGATGGACCAGACCGGCTCCGGCACGCATGTCCATGTAAGCATTTGCGACGAGAACGGCAACAACCGGTTTGCCGCCAGCGAGGCAGAATTACACCATGCCATAGGCGGGCTGCAGGCCACGATGAGTGACGCGATGTTGCTTTTCGCCCCGCACGCCAATTCCTACCGGCGCTTTCGCAAGAATGCCTATGTGCCGCTAAGCCCGAGCTGGGGTTATAACAACCGCACCGTGGCGCTGCGGGTTCCGGCCGGCCCGGAGCACGCCCGTCGTATCGAACACCGCGTCGCCGGTGCCGACGCTAACCCTTATCTTGTCGTTGCCGGTGTGCTGGCCGGTATCCTGCACGGTTACCGGGAAAAGCTGCTTCCGGATCAGCCCGTCGAGGGTGATGCCGTGCGCCAGCGTCCGGCCAGCCTGCCCACCGACTGGGACCGCGCGATTGAGTTGCTGGCAGACAGTGACTGGGCAGAGCACTACTTCGGTGCGGATTTCCAGCAGCTGTACAGCACCATCAAGCGTGCCGAGTATGACAGCTACCAGTCTCATGTACCGCCGCTGGATATCCAGTGGTATCTGCAAATCGTTTGACCACGCTGAACGCCAAACCGCTCGCCGGTATACGCATACTGGACATGAGCCGGGTGCTGGCTGGTCCATTCGCCGCCCAGGTCCTGGCGGATCTGGGCGCCGAAGTAATCAAGATCGAACAACCGGGCAAAGGCGATGTAACCCGCCGGTGGGGCCCGCCGTTCCATAGTGATGACGCTGGTCGGGAAACCGGTACGGCTGCGTATTACTACTGCGCCAACCGCGGCAAGAAATCGGTAACGGTAAACCTGGCTGTTTCCGCCGGGCAGGAAATCATCCGCAAGCTGGCAGTAGCAAGCGACGTGCTGCTGGAAAACTTTCGTACTGACAAACTGGCGGAGTACGGTCTTGACTACAGCACGCTGCAGCAGCACAACCCGCAGCTGGTTTATTGTTCCATCACCGGCTTCGGGCACACCGGACCTTACCGGGAACGGCCCGGCTATGACCTGCTGATCCAGGCGATGGCCGGCGTCATGAGCGTGACCGGATCCGCCGACGGGCCGCCATTGCGTGCCGGTATTTCCATCGCCGATTTGTCGGCTGGTCTGTTCGCGGTAATTGCGATCCAGGGCGCCCTGCTCGAACGCGAACGCTCGGGCCTGGGACAGCACATCGACTTGTCGCTGTTCGATGCCCAGACTGCGATGCTGGCCAACCAGGCAGCTCATTACCTGGTGGGCGGCGAAGTGCCAGGCCGTCTTGGTAGCCAGCATCCCAACATCGTGCCCTACCAGGCGTTTGCCACCAGCGAAGGCTATATCATCCTGGCTATAGCCAGCGATGAGCAGTTCGCCCGGTTCGCCGCAGTTGCCGGCGCGGCGGAATTGGCCCGCGACGAACGCTTTGCTACCAACGCGGCACGGGTGCGGAATCGGGCTGCCACCGTTTCTGCGGTTGGTGATTTACTGAAACAGCGTCCCGGCGCCGAATGGATCGAGCTTCTCAGCGCCGCCTCCATACCTGCGGGACCAATTAACAATATTGCAGAAGTATTTGATAACCCTCAGGTTAAAGCGCGGGATATGTGCCTGGAGTTAAGCGACCCGGTCACCGGGCCGGTGCAGTTGCCCGGTAGTCCGCTGCATTACAGCCGGTCGGATTCATCGGCCGCAACCACGCCACCGCCGGCAATGGGTGCAGATACCGACAGCGTGCTGTCTGATTTGCTCGGGCTGGACAAAGAGCGGCTGACCGCCCTGCGCGACAAGGGCGTGATCTGACCTACAGCCGGTCGCGCAGTGCGTAATAACTCATTCCGGCCACCAGCGCAGGCCAGCGCAGCAGCGCGCCTCCGGGAAAGCGCCGAGTTGGCAGCCCGGCCATCAGGTCGAAGCGCTGCGTTTCACCGCTGACTGCCTCTGCCAGCAGCTTGCCACCCAGCGTGGCGGTGGGCACACCGTGTCCCGAGTAGCCCTGCGCGTATAACACGTTGTCCGCCAGCCGGCCAAAACCGGGCAGCCGGCTCATGGTTATTGCCAGCGTGCCACCCCAGGCATAGTCAATTCTGGTTTCGGCCAGCTGCGGATAGACCCGCAACATGTACTTGCGCACGAATGAGCGGATATCGGCCGGAAAACGCCGGCTGTAATTTTCGCCGCCACCAAAGATAAGCCGGTTGTCTGCCGACAGCTTCCAGTAGTTGATGACGAAAAGAGAATCCTGCACGGCGACGTCATCGCGAATGATGCTGCGCGCTTCGGTTTCGGGCAACGGCTCGGTTGCCAGGATAAAATTGTTGATCGGCATGATCTGCCCGGCCATTCGCCTGCTGAGCGATTCCACATAGCCGTTACAGGCGATAACGACATCTCGGGCACGTACGCAGCCGGCTTTGGTGCGCACCACAACGGTTTGCCCCTGCTCGAATGCGCAGACCCGGCTGCGCTCGTAAATCGTGGCGCCGGCTGCTTCGCCTGCAGCAGCCAGACCCAGGACATAGTTGAGCGGATGCAGATGTGCTGCCGTTTCGTCCAGCATGCCGGCAAAGTATCGGTTGGTACCCAGCATGCCGAGTAACTCGTCGCGCGGGATAAAACGCACGCTCTGGTGGCCGTAGCGTTGCCGCAGGTGCTCGCATTCCTGCTGCAGCCCGCTGACCTCTCGCTGCTTCGCCGCAACGTAAAGAACCCCGCTTTTCAGGTCACAGTCGATGGAGTGCCCGGCGATCAGTGCCTTGAGCAGTTGCACGGCTTCGAGGCCGAGGTCCCACAGTTTCCCGGCCGTTTCGTGACCCACCAGCTTCTCCAGCGCTGGCTGGTCCTTGCGCTGGCCAACGCTGACATGGCCCCCATTGCGGCCCGAGGCGCCCCAGCCGACACGCTGCGCCTCGAGCAGTACTACTTTTTTACCGCGCTGTGCCAGGTGCAATGCGGCCGAGGTGCCGGTAATACCGCCGCCGATAACGCACACGTCGGCCGTGAGCTCACCCTGCAGGGCTGGCCGCTCACGTATCCCGCGCGCGGTTGCGTTGTAGTAAGAATCGATGTATCCGTTGTGCATCTGCGCCGCCTATAATAGCAGTCCGTCAATAGCAGCAGCGGATCGGGCAATGAAACAGCACACCAGGTTTTATATCAACGGCGAATGGGTCGAACCGCACTCGCGGCAGACGCTGGAGGTGATTAATCCCGCTACCGAGAAAGCCGTGGCGACGATTGCTCTGGGTGACGCGACCGATATTGATCGAGCCGTGATGGCCGCGCGTGCAGCCTTCGACAGCTTTTCGGGCACCAGCCGCAGCGACCGTCTCGAATTGCTGCAGGCGGTACTCGCTGTATACGACAAACGCTACGCCGAGATGGCGGCCGCAATAACCGAGGAAATGGGCGCACCGGACAAGCTGGCAATGCGCGCGCAGGCAGGCTGCGGCAAAGGCCATCTTGCGCACGCGATCAAGGCGCTGAAGACTTTTGAATTCGAGCAACGCATGGGTGAGAGCGTGATCCTGCGTGAGCCAATTGGCGTTTGTGGCTTTATTACGCCGTGGAACTGGCCGATAAACCAGATTGCCTGCAAGGTGGCACCCGCTTTGGCGACAGGGTGCACGATGGTGCTAAAGCCCAGTGAAATAGCTCCGCTGTCGGCAATTCTTTTTTCTGAAATACTGCACGAGGCCGGCGTGCCTGCCGGTGTTTACAACATGGTCAACGGCACCGGTCCGGATGCTGGTGCACCGTTGTCAGCACACCCGCAAATCGACATGATGTCGTTTACCGGCTCTACCCGCGCCGGGATTCTGGTCGCCAAGGCCGCAGCCGATACCGTCAAGCGTGTCACCCAGGAACTGGGCGGCAAATCGGCAAATATCATTCTCGACGACGCCGACCTGGAAAAAGCCGTGACCTATGGCGTACGCGAGTGCTTTTCCAACACCGGCCAGTCCTGCAACGCGCCCAGCCGCATGCTGGTGCCACGCGAGCAGCTGGCGGAGGCAACCGCAATTGCGGTGCGCGCGGCCGAGGCGACGCGTGTCGGCGGTCCGCATGACGAATCAACGCACCTCGGACCGGTGGTGAGCCAGGTGCAGTACGACAAGATCCAGCGCCTCATCCAGCAGGCCCTTAACGAGAATACCGAACTTGCAACGGGTGGACCGGGCAAACCACAAGGCCTCGAGACGGGTTACTACGTGCGCCCCACCGTGTTCACCAATGTCTCCAACGACATGACGATTGCACGCGAAGAGGTTTTTGGGCCGGTGTTGGCCATTATCCCCTATGACAACGAAGACGATGCAATACACATAGCTAATGACACCGTCTACGGTTTATCCGGTTACGTGCAATCGGGTGATATAGAACGTGCGCGTCGGGTTGCAGCCAGGATGCGGACCGGCATGGTGCATATAAATGGTGCGGGCGGAGATTTCGAGGCACCGTTTGGCGGCTACAAGCAGTCAGGCAACGGACGCGAGTGGGGGCCGCTGGCGTTCGAGGACTTCCTCGAAACAAAGGCGGTCATGGGTTACGACAAGACCGCCTGAGCTACTTGTCCCGGTTGGCCCGCTCCGCTGCACGAATGGCGGCTTCGCCCAGCGCCAGCAGCGCGAGCGCGCCGTAAAGTACCGGTCGCTGTATGCCTTCGCCGGGTGTATAAACAAACAGGACGATTGCAATTGCCAGAATAACGAAACACAGTGCGGCGAGTATCACCGCAACGGTCAGTCCGCCTGGAATGCAAAATGGCCGCGGGTGCTGCGGATCACGCACCCGAAGTTTTACGAACGCTGCCATCATGCCGAGATATGGCAGCAGAAAAATCACTGCGCTGAAGGCAAAGAGCGACCAAAACAACTCTTCCTTAGAACCGGCCAGAAACCCGTAAAGAACCAGCACCGCGGTGCCTACCAGTCCCATAGTGATAGCGGCGCCGGCTGGTGTGCCACGGCTTGTCTCATGCGCCAGAAAACGCGGCAGCTCGCCTTCCTGTCCGGCTTCGGCAGCAGCGCGGTTACAGCCGAGCGTCCAGGTAACGCCGTTGGAAAAAAAAGTGTAGAGAGCGAAAATGCCAAGGAGCATTACTGCGGCCTGCCCGGCCGTCGACTGCCCGAGAATTTGTCGCAGCGTATCGACCAGTCCGTCGACCAGGTCGATTTCGCCTGCCGGCAGCGCTGCAAGCATCGCGGCAGTAGCAAGGGTATACAACGTAATGATTATCAGACCGGAAACAAAAACCGCCCGCGGTACATCGCGTGCCGGATTCTTCATTTCCTCACTACTGGCGCTGACCAGCTCAAACCCGAGCATGCCGTAGATAATTGCCGGAATGTATTGCGCCGCGTTGCCGAAGTTCGGGCGCAGCGTGTCGAGGCTGAGCGGATTTGCCATGCCATTTTTGCGCGTGTAGACAAACGCGGCAATTATCAGCGCAACAAAAACAGCCACTTTGAGTACGGCGCCAATGTTGGGTATCCATTTGCCGATATCCAGCGTCACTACGTTCAAACCCACAGCAACCCAAAGCAGGGCAATTCCAATCATGATCTGCACCGGAAGTTGCAGGTCCGGCATGAACAGCTGGGCAAAAATTCCGGCAAACAGGATGTTGATGGCCGGTAGCCAGACGGCAGTATTGACCCAGTAGCCCCAGCTGGCCCGCGCTCCCCAGCGGCCGCCAAACGCGTCGCGAATCCAGGCGTAGATACCGCCCTGCTCCGGATAAGCACAGCCCATCTCGGCGCAGATCAGCGCAAACGGTATGTAAAAGACAACGCCGAGAAACAGCCACCAGAAGATACTCGATGCACCAATTGAGGCGGCGGCGGCCAGCGTCTCGAGCAGCAGGATCGCCGATACGGTAAACAGAACCAGGTCTCGTTGCCCGAGCGACCGTTTCCTGTGCACCGTTGACGGCTGGCCCACGACAGGTTTGTTTTTCATTAATCGCAGCCGTAACCACCGGACGAATCGTTACAATAGGCAGTGGGCGATGGCTGATCAAGTAGTATCAATCCCGACAATGCAGCAGACACTCGAAACCTTAAGTAACCAGCAGCTGTTGCAGCGTGGTTTTGCCGCGCTCAATCGCGGCCGTCTCGGTGAAGCCGAGGCATGCTGTCGCACCGCGCTATTGCGTAGCCCGGACCTTGCGCCCGGACACTTTCTCGTCGGCCTTGTGGCGCTGGAGGCGCAGGACAGGCGCACCGCATTCAGTGCTTTTCGTTCCGTGACCAGGCTTGAACCTGCGCATGCCGCTGCCTGGGCACACCTGGCACGCTTGTTTATCACCGACGGCCAGGTCAATCGCGCCGATGCGGCGCTGCGGGAAGTTTTGCGTCATGTACGGGACGAAGCGATTGTCGAAGACCTCGTCGGAACCGTCTATTCGCGCATGGGTGAATACGGCCTGGCGGCGCAGTGGTATGAAAAGGCAATAGAACACCAGAAAGACCACCCGCCGTTCCTGCTCAATCATGCCAACAATCTTGTGTATCACGGAGAGACTGCCGCGGCACAGGACGTGTTCCGTCGCATCATCGATATTCAGCCGCTCAACCCGCAGGCACACTGGGCCCTCGCCGCCGCGCGCAAGGCAACCGATGAACAGCACATTGTGCAAATGCAGCGCATCCTGACCAAGGGCGTACATCCGCGTGCGCAGGCTTTCTACTGCTATGCCATCGGCAAGGAATATGAAGACCTGCAGGAATGGGACGCTGCTTTTCGTGCATTCGCGGCCGGCGCCAGGGCGCGGCGGTCGACCGTGGAATTCGACGAGCAGGCGGAAATCGAGATGTTCCGGTTTCTGGAGGAAAGCTACCTTCCGGAGCGCTTGTCGGGCTCTGGCCACGATTCTGCTGCGCCCATTTTTGTGCTGGGCCAGCCCCGTACCGGTACAACGCTTATCGAGCGCATTATCGGCAGTCATTCGCTCGTGCACCCGGCCGGCGAACTGCAGCAGTTCGCGCTGGCCATACGCCGCCTGGCAGATTACAACGATGCGAAGCGCTTCTCGGCTGAAATGTTCGCAGCAGCACTGGACCTGAACTTTACCCAGCTTGGCGCCATGTATCTCGACACCACCCGGCGCATGCAGGGCGAAACGCCCCGTTTTATTGACAAGCTGCCGCAGAACTACCTGATGATCCCGCTAATCCTGGCAGCGCTGCCAAATGCGAAAATCGTGCACCTGACACGTGACCCGATGGATGCCTGTTTTGCCAGCTTTAAACAGCTGTTTGCCGACGCCTACCTGCACTCCTATGACCAGCAGGAAATGGCCCGCCACCACGTCCGCTATCGCCGATTGATGCAGGTGTGGCGCGACCGTTTTCCGGGGCGGTTCTTTGACATCAGCTATGAAGAGACCGTGACTGACCTGGAACCAGCGGTACGCGATCTGCTTGGCTTCCTGGAGCTGCCGTTTGAAAAAGCCTGTATGGAGTTTCATCGCCAGGACGCCGCTGTGTCGACGGCCAGTGCGGTGCAGGTACGTCAGCCGGTTCACACACGCTCGGTCGGCCGGTGGAAAAAATATGCTGGTGAGCTACAGCCGATGCTGGAAACACTGCAGCACAACGGCGTCGAAGTAACTGTCTGAGAACGCCATAATTTATTGACTTTCGACGTCAAACGCCGGACTATCGTTGCATCAACGACTCAGTACTGTGGGGTGTTCCTGTGAAGTTGAAATCAGCCTGTGTAAACGTCGTTCCGGCTACTCGCCACTCCCGCCTCGCGGAAGCAGTCTCGCTTGCCATTGCCGGCTCTCTGGCCGCTGTGCCTGCCGTTGCGCAGGAAGTGGAAGAAGTCATGGTCACCGCAACCAAGCGGGAAGAATCCGTGCAGGATGTACCGCTTGCGATCACGGCGTTATCGGGCGAATTTACCCGCGAGGTCAATCTCAACGACGTCAAGGATCTTGTTTCCTTTACCCCGGGCGTCACCGGTAACAGCCAGGACAGCTTTATCGATGCCATCAGCGTGCGGGGCATACGCACCCAGGATTTTGGCGTCGGCGGCGACCCTTCTGCAGCGTTTTTCAAGAATGACCTGTACGAAGGCCGCAACGGTTCGGCGGTAACCAGCCTTTACGACATGGCGCGGTCGGAAGTCCTGCGTGGCCCGCAGGGTTTTCTGTTCGGACGCAATTCCATCGGTGGTGCATTCAGCGTGCACACGGCGCGCGCCGAGATTGATGGCGGCAACTCGGGCTATATAGAGCTGGATGCCGGCGAGGACTCACGTATTGCCGGCGAAGGGGCCGTCAATGTGCCGGTCAACGATCATTTCGCCATGCGTTTTGCCGGCTATTTCTCTACCGAAGATGGTTTTGCCAAAAATGTCTTCAACGGCCGTGACGTCATCGAGCATGACAAGTCCGCCGTGCGCTGGTCTACAACCCATGAGAAAGATGCGCTAAGCGTATATACCATGCTCGAGTACGAGTCGCGTAAACAGTCGGGGTCAATGTACCGCGCCGTCGATCGCGGCGATATCTGGGAAACGTTCGTTGCCGCAACCGGTGCTTCTGAACTGAGCGGCAGCGATGAGGACATCGACAGCGACCAGTCCGGCGGTGATGCCGACGATGCCGATATTCTCACGCTCGGGGTGCGTTTCGATTACGACTTCGAGAACATGACGCTGACCTCGAACACCGGCTACAAGGACCATGATTATTTTTACAGCGAGGACTACGACGGCACCCCGCTGAATATCAATAATTACGGCCAGGACCAGGCCGGCGATTATTTCCAGCAGGAGTTTCGCCTCACCTCAGACAACGATGGCCCCTTCTCCTGGTATGCCGGTGTATCGTTCTATAAGGAAAGTATCGACGCGCTGTTTACGTTTTCGGGTGAAGAGGATTTTTTCTGCCAGTACTACGGCTACTATTACAACGATGGCATGACCTTCAGCGGCTGTGCCGACCTGTATGCCTATTACAGTTCACCATTTACGCCAAGCGCTGATGGCCTCCTTACGGAAACAGGGCGTATCGTCGGCGACTATTCCGGCTGGGGTGCCTACGTCGACCTGTCTTTTGCCGCCAGCGATACGCTCGATTTCAGCATAGGCGCACGCTGGACCGACGACGAGAAAGATTTCAGCATCAATGTGCCGCCGCCCGACAGCGACCTCGGTGCCTACTGGGCTTACACGTTCGCCACCGAGGGTGCGGTCAGCGAAAAACGCAGCTGGGACGATACAACCCTGCGGTTTGTCGCTCGTTACCGGCCTACGCCCACCGCACTGCTGTTTGGCAGTTTTACTGAAGGATTCAAGTCAGGTGGCTTTGGTAGCTTTGCCCTGGTGGACTCCATGGGTGACGGCGTTGGCGGCGGTGACGATGAAGCCAGCCAGGCACGCGGTGATCGCCCCAATGCCTTTAACCCGGAAACAGTGGATTCGTTGGAGTTCGGGTACAAGGATACTTTCGGCCAGGCTGACGTGGCAGTTACCGCATTTCTCTATGACTACAAGGATCTCCAGGTAGTCGTGTTCGATGGTGGTGCGGCAAAAGTGGAGAATGTTGGCCAGGTTGATGGCCAGGGCCTCGAGGCATCGATCACCGCCCGGCTCGGTGACAATTACGACTTGTATGCAGCCGCATCGTGGCTCGATACCGAAGCAACCCAGCTGCAAAAGATCTGCGGCCTCGATAACGCGAACGGCTGTGAAGGCAGTTCGCTGTTCTGGGCGCCGGACTTTTCCGGCGCGCTTGTCCTCAATGGTCATTGGCCCGCGGCCAACGGCGAATGGAGTGGCGGGCTGGAAATGTTCTGGGAATCTGAACGAGGCGGCGGTTTCGAAAACCTGGCCTCGACAAAGATCGGGTCATATACCGATGTGTCTGCGCGTTTTGGCTATGAGTCCAATAACAACTGGGCGCTGCGTCTGTATATCGAAAACCTCACCGATGAATTTACCTGGGACGGGTTGAACAATAACGGTGGCGTGCTGCCGTCGCATTTCTTCGGGCCGAAAAAACCGCGCACAATCGGGATCAGTTATACCTACCGCTGGGAGTAATCCCGCGGCCAGGTATATGGAATCAGTTATAACGATCGTTGGTAGTAATCCGCGGGCAGGCTGATGGCACAGTTAAATCGAACGCTGGAAATAATCCGCGCGCAAACCAGTTGCACAGTCAAAACGGAACCTGAAAATAATACGCGGACAACCCGATGAGCGACGCTGACCTGAGCGGTGCTGGCAGCAGCACCTATGCCAACGTGTTTACCTACATGGGGCTGCCGCTGAGTCGTGACCTTGGCGCTTGCGATGCGGTCGTCATGGGCCTGCCCTATGACCTGGCGACTTCGGCGCGCCCGGGAGCCCGTTTCGGACCAAACGCAATTCGGCAGGCTTCTGCCCAGCTGCGCTGGGAAAAAAGGCGCTGGCCGTGGCAATTTGCTCTGAAAGAGCGATTGCGGGTGATCGACTATGGCGACCTGTCATTTGCCGAAGGTGACAGCGCAGACCTGGTTGAGACTGCTGCTCACCATTCCGCGGCAGTCGTCGCGGCCGGGAAATTCCTGCTGAGTTTCGGCGGCGACCATTTCGTATCCCTGCCGTTGTTGCGTGGGATTACCAAAAAGTGCGGCAAACTTGCTCTGCTGCATTTCGATGCGCATACCGATACCGAGGAAACCGACCTCGAGTACTACCACGGCTCGATGTTTTATCGTGCGTTGCAGGAGGAGCTGCTTGATCCGTCACGCAGCATTCAGCTGGGCATCCGTACTGAATTCGATAGCAACCGGCATGAACTGGAAGTGCTGGATGCACCGTGGGTCAACAGCCGGTCCGCCGATGATGCTGTCGCGCGTATTCGCCAGCGCATCGGTGACGCGCCTGTTTACCTGAGTATTGACATTGACTGTCTCGACCCGGCCTACGCGCCCGGTACCGGCACCCCGGTTGCCGGTGGTATGACCACCGACAAGCTGCTGCAGATTGTACGTGGCCTCGGCGACCTGGATATCGTCGCCGCTGACGTTACGGAAGTTGCGCCGGCCTATGACCCGGCCGAAATAACCGCCCTGGCGGCGGCTACGGTGGCGCTGGAGATCCTCTACCTCAAGGCGGCGCGGGCCGCCGGCTAAGCGCGGACGACGCGATAAAACGGCACATCCAGCTCATCGTGCAGCTGGCGTTCGAAGCCCACCTCTTCGAGGTGCGATAAGGCGTCGTATGCCTGTTGTGTCAGCAGCGTTTCGCCGCCACGGGCGATATCTTCACCCAGCTTGGCCGCCAGGTTCATTTCTATACCCTGCGCCAGGTTTGGACCGATGGCATAGACCTGGCCAAAGCCGATGCCGATGCAGCACTCTGTCGGTACCGGATATTGACCGTTCTTGTTAAACGCGGCGACCCGCTCGTGAATCTCCATTGCCGCGTCAAAAGCCTGGTGAGCATTATCAAATAACGCAACCAGATCGTCAGCGAATGCCCGCACGAGTCCGGCGCCGTTATCTTCGAGGACTGGTATGGCGATTTTCTGGATGTCGAAAATTCGCAGCAGCGTGTCGATCTGGCCCTCGTTGAGCGTGCCGATGGTAAACCCCGTCATATCGAGGTCCAGTATTGCCCGGGTTCGCAGGTATTTCTTGCGAAACTTGTCCTTACTCATCTCGCCGTTTTGCAGCGCAATAAAGTCGACGTAGACCTCTTCCGCCCAGCCTCGCGTGCTGGCCAGCCGGGTCGGGTTACTCGCGAGCTCGGGCTCGCTTGTTACGGGACGAATGTCAGGTAGCCGTTTTTTCATACCGCAAGCCTAGCAGCTGGGCGCGATCGTGCCAGTTACGATTCAAACCAGGCCGCTGCCGCTGTAGACTGCGTCTTTTCGACCAGCCGTTGGGGATGATGATGAACAGAGTCGGCTTACTCGTTAGCGCAGCTTTAGTGTTGAGTGCCTGCAGCGAAACCCCGGTAAAGCCGGAAACTGCCGGACAATCAGCTCCTGCTGCAGTGCAACTGGAGTCGGCGCTGGAGCGCCAGTCCGCCGGGACCCGGGGTCGTTACGATCACCGTCATCCACGCAAGACTCTCGAATTTTTTGGAATCCGCCCGGGCATGACCGTGCTGGAGGCCTTACCGGGCGGCGGCTGGTACAGCAAGATTCTGGTCGACTACCTCGGCCCGGACGGCAATCTGATCGGCGCAGACTACCCAATGGCAATGTGGCCGATGTTCGGTTTTTTCCCCGAAGAATTTATCGAAGAGAAAAAATCCTGGGTGACCGACTGGACCGCGACGGCAAATGCCTGGCGCGGTGAT
The DNA here is from genome assembly GCA_013003425.1 of Gammaproteobacteria bacterium. NCBI lineage: Bacteria > Pseudomonadati > Pseudomonadota > Gammaproteobacteria > Gammaproteobacteria bacterium. The sequence continues at coordinate 26,235 of JABDJB010000078.1, forward strand.
TCCGGGGCGCCGGTTGCGGCTTTTGTTTTTGGTTCCATGCCGGATAAATTCGCCGGCACTGCCGATGTCGTGTTGTTTATCCGTGCGTTGCACAACCTGCATCGTTTCGAAGGCCAGGGCGGATTTTTCACCACGGCCCTGGCCGATGCCCATCGCGCGCTGAAACCGGGCGGTATCCTGGGTGTGGTGCAACACCAGGCGCCTGAAACGATGCCGGATGAACGGGCCGACGGCTCGGCTGGCTACCTCAAAAAGAGCCAGCTTATTCGAAAGATCGAGCAGGCCGGTTTCAATTTCGTTGCGGCCTCGGCAATTAACAACAACCCCAAGGATCAGCCTGGTGCTGACGATGTAGTGTGGCGGCTGCCGCCCTCGCTGGTGACCAGTCGCGAAGATCCGGAGTTGCGCGAGGAAATGCAGGCTATAGGCGAGTCGAATCGCATGACGCTGAAATTCCGCAAGCGCTGACTACCACCGATTGCGTAATTCGCGCAGCGCCAGGAACACGTCGCGCCTTGAGGGCTGTGACGGCAGTTGCCGGTTTGTCTCACGCAGTCGCTCTATGACCTGTGGATTTTCCAGACGAAAGAACACATTGATGTCTTTTTCAGTTGCCAGGTCTGTTACAAGCGCCTCTGCCGGGTCCTGACCGCTAACCTGTTCCAGCAGCTTAGCCGCCACCGCGTTGCCGGGCTCGCGGTCAAGCGCAAAGCCCAGATTATGGGCAATGTAATCGTGACCGGGATAAACCTGTGTCTCCGCGGGTAGCGTTGCCAGCTGCTGCTCGAACGTGCCGAACAACTCATCGGGGTGACCGCCGTTGTGGCAATTACCCGCACCGGCGTTGAACAGCGTATCGCCACTGAACAGTGCTGGCTGCTCCGCGTGCGCCAGCAGGCAAACATGGCTCATCGTGTGACCCGGTGTGTCCAGCACCTGCAGCTCGGCCGAATGACCCACGCGTATTACATCGCCCGCCTTCAAAGCCTGGTCAACATTGGCGATGCGCGCGGCGTGATGCGCCAGCAGCTTCGCGCCGGTCGCTTGCAGCATTGCCCGGTTGCCACCAGTATGATCACCGTGCTCGTGGGTGTTAACTACCCGGGTAATTTCCCAGCCGCGATCCCGTGCCAGAGCCAGGCACTTGCGGTGATCCAGCGGGTCGATGGCCAGGGCTTCGCCGGTTTCATCGCAGGCAATGAGGTAGTTAAAGTTGCGGTACGCGTTCCCGGTCCAGATCTGCTCGACAATCATTGCTATGCACCGGGCTGCTGCCGCGACGCCCGTTTACGCTCGTGTTCGAGCAGGAAGCGTTTGCGCAGGCGCATGCTGGCCGGCGTTACCTCCAGCAGCTCATCGTCATCAATGAACTCCATCGACTGCTCCAGAGTGAAACGTACGGGCGGAGATAGCTGGACGTTTTCGTCACGGCCGGAGGCACGAATATTTGTGAGCTGCTTGGCTTTCAGCGGATTGACCGTCAGGTCATTGTCACGGCTGTTTATCCCGACAATTTGCCCTTCGTATATTTCGTCGCCCGGGGCGACAAACAGGCGCCCGCGTTCCTGCAGGTTTGCCAGTGCATAGGCCAGTGCCTTGCCACGGCCTTTGGAAATCAGCACACCGGCGCTGCGCCTGGCAATGGCGCGCTCGTGCACAGGCCCGTAGTGGTCGAATACATGATGCAGCAGGCCGGTACCGGAGGTAAGCGTGCGAAACTCGGTCTGGAAGCCGATCAGCCCGCGCGCCGGAATGAGGTAATCGAGCCTCACCCTGCCCTGGCCATCCGGGACCAGGTTTTCCAGTTCACCGCCACGCTCACCCAGCGCCTCCATCACCGAGCCCTGGTGTTGTTCTTCGACGTCAACGGTAAGAACCTCATAGGGTTCCTCACGGACACCGTTGTTGTCTCTGACAACTACGCGCGGTCGCGACACGGCCATCTCGTAGCCCTCGCGCCGCATCGTTTCTATCAGAACCGCAAGGTGCAGCTCGCCGCGGCCTGATACCGTGAATTTTTCCGGGTCATCGGTATCCTCGACCCGCAGTGCCACGTTATGCATGGCCTCGCGTGTCAGCCGTTCGCGTATCTGCCGGCTGGTAACAAAGCGCCCTTCGCGCCCGGCAAACGGCGACGTATTGGTTTCAAAAGTCATACTGATGGTGGGCTCGTCCACAGTAAGCGGCGGCAATGCCTGCACTTCCTGCGGGTCGCACAGCGTGTCGGATATCTGCGGATGCTCGATCCCGGCCACCGCGACGATGTCGCCGGCGGATGCCTCCTGCACCTCGACCCGGTCGAGGCCCGAAAAACCGAGTATCTGCGCGATCTTCTCCCGCCGAACCTGTCCGGCCAGGTCGATGACGGATACCGGGTCATTGCGCCGAACGCTGCCACGGGCGATGCGACCAATGCCGATGGCGCCGATATAGCTCGAGTAATCAAGCACGCTGATTTGCAGCTGGAACGGACCATCGGCGTTGACCGGCGGTGGCGGGCATTGTTCGACGATGGTCTGAAAAAGAACTTCCATATCCGGGGTCATCGCGGACGGATCAAGTCCGGAGGTGCCCTGGATTGCCGAGGTATAAACGACCGGAAAATCGAGCTGTTCATCCGTACCACCCAGGCGGTCGAACAGTTCGAAAGTCTGGTCCAGCACCCAGTCCGGGCGGGCGCCATCGCGATCGACCTTGTTGATCACGACGATGGGCCGGAAGCCATGCATGAATGCTTTCTGGGTGACGAAGCGGGTCTGGGGCATTGGTCCGTCGACGGCGTCGACCAGGAGCAGGACCGTATCGACCATCGACAGCACCCGCTCCACCTCGCCACCAAAATCAGCGTGGCCGGGGGTGTCGACTATGTTGATACGGTAATCATTCCAGCGCAGCGCGGTATTTTTCGACAGGATGGTGATACCCCGTTCGCGCTCCAGGTCGTTCGAGTCCATCACCCGTTCCTGTTGCTCACCGCGCGCAGCCAGCGTGCCGGACTGCCGCAGGAGCTGGTCAACCAGCGTCGTCTTGCCATGGTCAACATGGGCGATAATGGCGATATTTCGCAGCTTTTCGATCATAAAATTATATTTAACAGATTGTTAGAAGCGGTTTATAGAATCAATCGAGATTCTGGCAGGCCGGACATGCCGGGTCGGCCGGCAAGCTTACGCTGCGGCCGGTTGCATGCAAAGCATCAATGACAAGTAGTTTCGAATGCACCGCCGCGCCGAAACCGACGATGATCCGCATCGCTTCCAGGGCCATGGCAGCCCCCACGGCGCCGACCAGAGCAGGCACCACCCCCTGGCCACGGCAGTCCTCGAGCTCTTCGCCCGCCTCATCGTAAAGGCAGCGATAGCACGGACTGCGCTGCAGGTCGAAACGAAACACCGCTAGCTGTGCCTCGAATCGAATTGCCGCGCCTGAAACCAGCGGTGTACCCGTCTCCAGACTGGCCTGGTTGACCGCAAAGCGCGTCGCGAAATTGTCACTACAGTCCAGCACTACATCGCAGTCAGCCGCTGCCGCGCGAAGTTGCCCCGCATCAAGCCGCTTTGTAATTGCTTCCACTGTGCAATCCGGATTTGTTTCTGTCAGGCGAGCTGCCGCGACCTTTGCCTTGTTTTTGCCGATATCCGCTGTGGCGTAAAGCGGTTGCCGTGCCAGGTTGGATTCATCGACGCTATCGAAATCATTCAGAACGAGTCGGCCTGTACCCGCAGCCGCCAGGTAGGTGGCCGCCGGCACACCAAGACCGCCGACGCCGACAAGCAACACCCGGGCCTCGCCCAGCCGCTGCTGCCCGTCGCTCCCCCAGCCGGGCAGCGTGATGCTGCGGCTGTACCGCAAACTGGTGTTCATGAATGGAGTTTAAACCAGTCTAGCTGCGGCGCTGCAGATGGCTGTCAACAAGCTGGATCAGCTGTTGAGCGCGGAAGGGTTTTGGCAGGAAGCCGGACACTTTGATCTGCTCCAGCTGCGGCGACAGGTCTTCGGTACTCATCAGCACCACCGGCGCACCTGGCGCACACGCACGCATGGCCTGTGCTGCGCGGATGCCATCGAGTTCGGGCATGTGGTAGTCCATGAGAATCAGGTCAAATTGACCGGGGGCGCGGCGCACCTCGTCCAGGCCAAGCTGGCCGTTGCCCGCCTCCGTCACCCTGACACCACGGGCACTCAGCGTTGCCCGCACCAGAGTTCGGACCGCTGCGTCGTCGTCAACTACCAGTACATTGTCAGGCTGCTGCTGGTCCACAATATTATCCGCTGAACGTGTCACAGGCGTTCACGCTGCCGCTCTCCAGACCGGCGTAAAACCACTGGGCGCGCTGCTCGGAAGAGCCATGCGTGAAGGACTCCGGATGCACCCGGCGTCCGGCCGATTGTTGCAGACGATCGTCACCGACAGATGCCGCGGCGGCCAGCCCCTCTTCAACATCGCCCTCTTCGAGGACCTGCCGGTCGCGATGCGCGTGATGCGCCCACACGCCGGCGTAGCAATCAGCCTGCAGTTCCATCATGACCTGCAACGCATTCTGGTCGCGTTTACTGGACCGCTGTTGCGCCTGGCGAACTTCCGTAGCGGTTCCCACCAGGTTCTGAATGTGATGCCCGACCTCATGCGCAATAACGTAAGCAAAAGCGAAATCACCTGGTGCGCCGAGCCGTTTCAGCTCGTTGAGAAAACTCAGGTCAATGTAAACCTTGTAATCGCCCGGACAGTAGAACGGCCCGGCTGCCGCCTGCCCCAGACCACAGGCATCGGTGCGTGTCGCACCGGAATAAAGCACCAGCTGTGGCGGGCTGTAGCGTGAGCCCGCCCCTTCGAAGATCTTGTTCCACACGTCTTCCGTATCGGCCAGCACCACGGATACAAAATCGGCCGCTTCATCGCTCGCGGCCGTCTGGCGCTGGTCCGGCACCTGGGATGTCGTCCCACCCAGACCGCCAAGTTGCTCCAGTATCGTCGCCGGGTTCTGGCCCAGGAAGACCGCTGCCAACAGCGCGATGACGACTGCCCCACCACCGATGCCGCCGGCACGGCGCATCTGCTGGCCACGGCGGTCATCGATATTCTGACTACGGCGCCCTTTTTTCCAGCGCATTTATACCCCCTCGAAGCGAAGAGAAAGACTACAACGAGCCGGGCCGGCTCCTCACGTCTGCAGCCACAATGAATCAAATTTTCACACTTGCAGCCCTATTTGGGCCACCGGGTATCACCCCTGTACCCCGGGCGCTGCCGGGGGCCTTTGCAGGCGGCCTCCACAGGGCTGGTTGCGCTGGCGGGCGAGGTCTGGTCTAGTCAGCCGTCCATGCGATTGCTGCTATACAACATCCGTTATGCGACCGGGTATGGCCCCGCTTTCCACCTGCCGGTGCCGGGTGCAGGTTATCTCCGGCCAAACCGGAAAAATCTCGAGCGAATCACCCGGTTTATCCAGTCGCAGGATGCCGACGTAGTCGGCCTGATTGAAGTCGATACCGGATCGCTGCGTTCAGGTATCAACCAGGCCGATGCAATAGCGGTAGCCATCGGCCACTATTCAACCTACCAGTGCAAGTATGGCGAAGATTCCCTCGGAAATCGTGTGCCGATACTGCGCAAACAAGGCAACGCCTTCCTCGCCGCGCCGCGCGTCCACGGTGAACGCTTTCATTACTTCGACACGGGCATCAAGCGGCTGATCATTGAACTGGAACTGGAGGACGTCGCAATATTCCTGGTGCACCTGTCACTCAAATACCGCCACCGGCAATACCAGCTGCGTCATCTGCACGACCTGGTCAAAGCGAGCGAGAAACCGGTGGTTGTCGCCGGTGATTTCAATACATTCTGGGGTGAGCACGAAATCTACCTGTTCATGCAGGCGACGGGCTTGTCCAGCGCCAATGAACAGGGGTTGCCCTCCTATCCAAGTCGCCAGCCGCGCAAGGAACTCGATTTCGTGCTCTATGGCGCCGGCATCAATCTGACCGGTTTTCACATCCCGCTGGTGGATTATTCCGACCACCTGCCGCTGGTGGTTGATTTCGAGGTGGAAAAAGACGAGCCGGAGGCGCCAGCATAGGCTTTGCCTCGTGTATCATTTCGCGTTCCCGGGGATTTATGTGAGCGGCGGCCGGCGCGGCCGCGGCGGAGAATAATCGAGTAACTATGATGGAAAGCCCACCAGTATATTTTGTTGACGGCGCCCGTACGCCGTTTCTTAAAGCACGCGGCAAGCCCAATGCTTTCAGCGCCTCGGACCTGGCGACACACACCAGCCGGGCGCTGCTGACGCGACACCTCGACAATGCAGAGGACATTGACGAGGTGGTTCTTGGTTGCGCAATGCCCGGCGTTGACGAGGCCAACATTGGCCGAATCGTGGCGCTGCGATCTGGTTGCGGTCACCGCACGCCGGGTTGGACGGTAATGCGCAACTGTGCATCGGCGATGCAGGCGCTTGACTCGGCTGCCAAGGACATCATCACCGGCCGCGCCCGGCTGGCACTGGCTGGCGGCACGGAGGCCATGAGCCGTGCGCCTATACTGTTCAATGATGACATGGTGGATTGGCTCGCCGACCTGAACGCGGCCCGCACCACCTCGGCCAAGCTGAAAACGGCTACCGCGCTGCGGCCGAAAAATTTCAAACCCGTGATCGGGCTGCTGCATGGTCTGACCGATCCACTGGTCGAACTGAACATGGGCCAGACCTGCGAAATTATTTCCCATCGCTTCGGGATTACCCGTGAACAAATGGACGAGTACTCTGCGCGCAGCCACAATCGACTTGCAGCCGCCTACGATGATGGCCAGATGGATGAAGTCGAGCCATTGTATTCCGCGGCGGGCAAGGTGCTTGGCGAGGACGACGGTTTGCGACGCGACAGCACTGTGGAGAAGCTGGCAAAACTGAAACCGTTTTTTGACCGCAAAGTGGGTCTGGTAACGGCAGCAAACAGTTCGCAGATCACCGACGGTGCAGCGATGATGCTGATGGCTAATGACGCCGGCATTGCCGACTTTGATCTGCCCGTTATGGGTCGCCTGGTCGATGTGCACTGGGCCGCGCTGGATCCGGCGCAAATGGGACTCGGGCCGGTGCATGCGGCGACTCCTATTTTGCAGCGCCACGGACTTGGCCTGAACGATATCGATATCTGGGAAATTAACGAGGCGTTTGCCGGACAGGTGTTGTCGTGCCTGGCGGCATGGCAGGACGAAGACTATTGCCGTAACGAACTGGGCCTTGACGGCGCATTGGGCGAACTCGATATGGATCGTCTCAATGTTGATGGCGGTGCCATCAGTATTGGCCATCCTGTTGGCGCCAGCGGTGCGCGCATCGTGCTGCATGCGTTAAAAGCACTGGAGCGCAGCGGCGGGAAGCGCGCAATTGCTACGTTGTGCATTGGCGGCGGCCAGGGCGGCGCAATGCTGCTCGAGAGGGAATGAACATGATGAACATTGACGAGAATGCAGAAAAACACTGGCGGCTTGAAACCGATGCCGACAATATTGCCTGGCTGTGGTTCGACAAGGCCGGTACCGGCACCAACGTCCTGTCTGGTGAGGTGCTTTACCAGCTCAACGATATTCTCGCGGAACTGGAAAAGAATCCGCCGCGGGCGGTCGCCGTTTGCTCAGCGAAAAAGAGCGGTTTCATCGCCGGGGCCGATATAAAAGAGTTTGTAGTACTCGAGACGCCCGACCAGGCCTACGAGCTGATCCGTCACGGACAACGCGTTATGGACCGTCTTGAAGCCTTGCCGTGTCCAACCATCGCTGCAATCAACGGTTTTGCCCTGGGCGGTGGCCTGGAACTGGCACTCGCCTGCACCTATCGCATCGTAGTCGATGACGATAGCGCGCGGCTTGGCCTGCCTGAGGTGAAACTGGGCATCCATCCCGGCTTTGGCGGTACCGTACGCACGACGCAACTGGTCGACCCGCTGGCTGCGATGGACATGATGCTGACCGGTCGCGGGCTGCGGCCGAGGAAGGCAAAGGCAATAGGCCTGGTGGACCAGGTCGTACCGGCGCGTCATCTGCTGCGTGCCACCCGCATGCTTGCCCTCAACCCGCCGAAACGCAAGGGACGAAACGTCAAGGCAAAGGCACTGAGCTTCGGCCCCAGCCGCGCGCTGCTGGCCAGGCAGATGGAAAAGAAGGTTGCGCAGAAGGCAAAGAAGGAACACTACCCTGCGCCTTACGCGATCATAGACCTGTGGAAGAAACATGCCGATAACCCGGCCGAGATGTACGAAGCTGAGGCACGTTCGATAGCCGAGCTGATGTGCACGTCGACTTCGCGCAACCTCGTGCGCGTATTCAATCTGCAGGACCGTCTCAAGGGGCTGGCCCGCAAAGCCAGGTTCCGCGCCAGCCATGTGCACGTTATCGGCGCCGGCGTAATGGGTGGCGATATCGCAGCATGGTGCGCGATGCGTGGCCTGAATGTCACCCTGCAGGACCGTGAGCCGAAGTACATCGCGCCGGCGATTGGCCGGGCCCACAAGCTGTACAAGAAACGACTGCGCAGGCCGGCAAAGATACAGGCGGCAATGGATCGCCTGATGCCTGATCCCGATGGCGACGGCGTGCGTCATGCCGACGTAGTGATCGAGGCAATTTTTGAGAATGTCGAAGCAAAGCACGAGCTTTATCGCAGCGTCGAGCCGCGCATGAAGCCGGGCGCCATACTGGCAACCAATACCTCCAGTATTCGCCTGGAGACGCTGGGTGCAGGACTGGCCGACCCGGATCGGCTGATCGGGCTGCATTTTTTCAACCCGGTGCCGATGATGCCGCTGGTCGAGGTGATTCACACCGACAGGACGCACGAGCAGGAAGTTAGCAAGGGGCTGGCTTTTGCCCGGCAGATCGACCGGTTGCCGCTGCCGTGCAAGAGCGCGCCGGGTTTTGTCGTCAATCGTGTGCTGATGCCTTACATGATCGAGGCGGTTCGGGTTGCCGAGGAAGGTGTTGCCCTGCCCTTGATCGACAAGGCAGCAACGGATTTCGGCATGCCAATGGGACCGGTCGAGCTGGCCGACACGGTAGGCCTGGATGTTGCTGCGTCTGTGGCCAAGGTTTTCGAAGCGGAATTCGGCATGCCGATGCCGGCTGCGCTCACCAGCAAGGTGGAAGCCGGAGAACTTGGTCGGAAGAGCGGCAAGGGTTTTTACGAGTGGAGCAAGGGCAAGGCGGTCAAACCACAGGCCGATGCCGATGACATGCCGGCTAACCTGCAGGATCGGCTGCTGCTACCCTTGATAAATGAGTCGGTGGCGTGCCTGCGTGAAGGTGTCGTCACTGACGCCGACCTGCTCGATGCCGGTGTAATTTTTGGGACCGGCTTCGCGCCATTCCGCGGCGGGCCGCTGCACTATGCAGCCAGCCGTGGCGAGCAGGAAATCGTCGCCGTACTGCGTGGGCTGGCGGCACAGTATGGTGACCGCTTCGAACCCGACAGCGGCTGGGACAATGCCGGCCAGGAGTCTTCCGCGGCCTGAGGCCAAACCGTGAACTGGGTAGTGACAGAGCCAATCAGCGTTATGGTAGACTGCGCCCTGATTGAGTCCGTAACCATTCTTTTTTCTCGGAAAATCAACGAAGTATGAGCACAACGGCGAAACAGATGTCGAAAAAACAGGTCACGGTGAGTTTGCTGAAATCCTTGTCGCCCCTGGATGGCCTCAAGGCTGAAAACCTCCAGGCGCTGATGAAAAAGACTTCCGTACAGGAGGTCGGCGGCGGCCGCTACCTGTTCAAGGAGGGCGATACCGCAAAACGCACCATCTACGTGCTCAGTGGAGCCGTAGAGCTGCGTACCGATTCCAAGGTGGTGCGGGTTATCGAAGGCGGCAGCGATGAAGCAAAGCACCCGCTGGCCCCCATGCTCCCACGCAAGGTGACGGCCCGGGCACGCAGCAAGGTCGAATACATTTCGATCGACAGCGACCTGCTCGACGTGATGCTGACCTGGGACCAGACCGGTTCTTACGAGGTCAACGAACTGCGTGCGGAAGACACGCCGGATACCGATGACTGGATGACCACCCTTCTCCAGACCAAGGCTTTCCACAAGATTCCACCGGCCAATATCCAGGCCATTTTCATGCGCATGGAGCGCGTGACCTACAAGGCCGGCGACATTGTCATCAAGCAGGGTGACGAAGGTGATTTCTTTTATGCCATCACCGATGGTCGTTGCGCCGTGACACGCGAGACGCCATTGAACAAGGACGGCATCAAGCTTGCCGAGCTGCGTGTTGGCGATACCTTCGGTGAGGAAGCGCTGATTTCCGAGGCGAAGCGAAACGCAACCGTCACCATGCTGACGGACGGCACGCTGATGCGCCTGAAGAAAGACGACTTCAACAAGCTGCTCAATGAGCCGATGCTGCAGTGGGTCGAGTACGACCGCGCGCTGGAAATTATTGAAGGCGGTGGCAAGTGGCTGGATGTGCGGCTGCCCAGTGAATTCGACAATTTCCACCAGGAAGGCGCGGTAAACATACCGCTGTACTTCATTCGGCTGAAGCTGAAAACGCTCGACCCGGACACCCAGTACGTGGTGTGCTGTGACACCGGGCGCCGCAGCTCGGCGGGTGCCTACATACTCAGCGAACGCGGTTTCAGTGTTTACGTGCTGCGTGGCGGCCTGACGATGTCGGGGGCAGCAGAAAAAAGCGACTGACGACTAACGACTCGTACGACAAAAGAAAAGGCCGCCTGTGAGGCGGCCTTTTTGTATCCGTCTGGTTTGCAGCGTTTACATCGTGTGGGTCGGCTTGTCTCCACCGAGCGCGCCCGCCAGGTAGTTTTCGATCTTGCGCTGGGTGTTGCCGTTGTCCTGGTCGCTGAACTGCACGCCGATTCCGGTGGTGCGTTTGCCCTGCGAGCCCTTCGGCGTCATCCAGATGACCCGCCCCGCAACAGGCAGCTTTTCCTTTTCATCCATCAGATTAAGCAGCATGAAAACTTCGTCACCCAGCCGGTAGGTGCTGTTGGTAGGGATGAAAAGACCGCCATTTTTCACGAACGGCATGTACGCCAGGTACAAGGCGCTCTTGTCCTTGATCGTGAGGGTCAGAAGTCCGGGTTTGCTCATAGTGTCTCGGCAGCGCGTCCCAGTTGAGGGCCATCTGACCAGGCAGCCAGCAGCGGCAAAATAGTCAGGGCCTGGTTAATCGCCCGGTCTGCCAGTCCAATGACGCGCTGCAGCTGGTCCAGGTAGCGGTACGATTCTGTCAAACTAAGGTCTGGTATAAGCTTTTGCAAGCTTCTTTGCAGCGTTTTGTGAACCAATTCCGGTGCTTGCCCGGTTAGCTGCCACTGGATCAGCCCATAGACCTGCTGCTGCAGCCAGCGCAGTCGCACCTGCGGGTGATCAGCGGCCCAGTTCTCGGCAATGCTGACCGCGTCAGCCTTCCCTGCCATCAGTTCGTCCAGCTGCCCGGCCAGCGTCGCCCCCATACCGGCTGCATCATGGGCGGCCAGCTCGAGCGCTGCCAGCGGCGCTCCCCAGGCCAGCTGCAGCAACCCCGGCCAGTCCGCATCGCCCTGCTGCTGCAACCATTCCAGTGCCGCGGCCGTCGGCGGGCTCGCAAAGCGCACCGTCTGGCAACGGCTGATGATCGTTGCCGCCAGCGCCGCAGGCTGACTGCTGGACAATATGAGAACGGTCCTCGCCGACGGCTCCTCGAGCGTCTTCAGCAGGCTGTTCTGCGCGCTGGGATTCATTGCGTCAGCCGGGTTGATAATGGCCACCTTGTAGCCGCCAAGCGTGCTGGTCAGCGCCAGCCGGCTGATCAGGTCACGAATCTGTTCAACCCGCACCTGCTTCTTGTCTTCCTCCGGGGCGATCTCGACGAAATCGGGATGATTGCCACTGGCCAGCAGTTGGCAGGGGCGACAGTTGCCACAGGCGAGCGCCAGGCCAGGCGTGTCACACAACAGACCTGCCGCGACGGTGCGTGCGAACAGCCCCTTACCGACGCCGCCCTGACCGCGCAACAGCAGACCATGGGCCAGCCGGTCCGCTGCGGCAGCTTCGACCAGCTGCTGCCAGGCAGGCTCGTGCCAAGGTAATAAGTTATTTGCTATCATGCAGTTATGAACTATTTATAGATCTTGTTCGAGATATGGACCAAGCACCGCAACAATTTCCTCCTGCACCGCAGCCAGGTGGGACGATGCGTCAATCGTGCGGACCCGTACCGGGTGTGATCTTGCCACATGCAGATAGGCGGCGCGGACCCGCTCGAAAAAATCGGTCTGTTCCTGCTCAAACCGGTCGAGGGCCGAGCGCTGCGCCGCCCGCCCCAGGCCGACGGACACAGGCGCGTCCAGCAACAACGTCAGGTCCGGCCACAACTCACCGTGCACCGCTGCGGCAAGCTGGTAGATAAGCTGCTCGTCGATACCGCGGCCACCACCCTGGTAGGCCAGCGTGGCATCGGTAAACCGGTCACACAGCACCCACTTGCCCTGCTCGACTGCCGGCCTGATCTTGTGTTGCACATGCGCGCTGCGTGCGGCAAATACGAGTAACAGCTCGGTTAAAGGCGGAATTTCTGCTGCCGGCTCCAGGACGATCTCGCGGATCTGTTCGGCCAGCGCTGTCCCGCCCGGTTCTCGCGTCATGACAACTTCGTGCCCGTGTTTTTCGAGCAACACGCGGATGAATTCCATGTTCGAGCTTTTGCCGACACCCTCGATGCCTTCGACAGTGATGAATCGGCCGCGCTTCATTGGCGTTTGCGCAGCCGGGCCAGATAACGTTGCACAGCGCGGTTATGTTCCTCGATGCTGGTCGAGAAATAATGACTGCCGTCGCCATTACCGGTTGCGACAAAGTACAACGTGTCGCCCGGCGCCGGATGCAATGCCGCCTCGATGGCCGCTGCACCCGCCATCGCAATCGGTGTCGGTGGCAGGCCATGGCGTGTGTAGGTGTTGTAAGGCGTATCGGTCGTCAGGTCTTTCTTGCGGATGTCGCCGTCGTAGCTGGGGCCAATACCGTAGATTACCGTCGGGTCACTCTGCAGCCGCATGCGTTTTTGCAGGCGCCGGGTGAACACGCCGGCAATCTGCGGCCGCTCGCTGGCGAGCGCCGTTTCCTTCTCGATAATTGAAGCCAGGATCAGCGCCTCATCCGGTTCCTGCAACGGAATATTCTCGTCCCGTGCATCCCACAGTCGCGCCAGTGTTTCCTCCAGCAGCTCATTGGCACGGCGTAACAGCTCAATGTCTGTAGTGCCGCGGGTGTAGTAATAGGTTTCGGGCAGAAAACGTCCTTCGGGATGGACGCCCTCGTGACCCATTGCCTCCATGATTTCGGCATCTGCCATGTCACCGATGGTATGCGTTACCTGCGGTTCCGCAGCAAGCGTTTTACGCAACTCGGCGAATGTCGAGCCTTCGATGATAGTAAATGCATGCTGCACCACCTTGCCGCCCACCAGCAGGGCCAGCAACTGCCGCGGACTGAGGTCAGGTTGCAGCTCATACTCGCCGGCGCGAATACGGGACTCATCGCCGCGGCTGCGGGCGTACCACACAAACCAGCGTGGGCGCTCCAGCCAGCCGCGCTGGTGCAGATCCAGCGCAATCGCGCCAAGCGAACTGCCCGCTGGTACTTCGTATTGCGTGGTGCTGTCCAGCGAAATGCTGCTGTCGAGGTACGACTGGAACAGCTGGTGCCCGCCCCAGGCCGACAGACCTGTCGCTATCACAACAATGATAATCAGCCAGCGCATGACGGTTCCTGCTCTGCCAGGGCGTCTTGCAGCGATTGCGTTACAGGACCGGGCACCAGGCTACGCCCGGCGATCTCGATGACCGGCCGGATCCCGGTAATGCTGCTGGTCAGGAATAGCTCCGCTGCCGCCAAGGTCTCGTCGACCGTGACCGGACGCATGGTCAGCGCGATACCCGCGTCGTGCGCGAGCCCTGAAACGACGTCGCGCATTACGCCTGCCACGCCGCAATCGTCGAGCGCAGGCGTAACCAGGCCACCCTGGTGATCGACCAGGAACAGGTTTGCGCCAGTCGCTTCGATGACATTGCCATTACTGTCCAGCATCAGACCTTCGTCGACTTGCCCGTTCATCCGGACTTCGCGACTGCCCAGCACCTGCTCCAGCCGGTTCAGGTGCTTGATACCGGCCAGACTACCACCGCTTGCCAGACGCGTCCCACACCACATCAGGCGTACTTCAGACGCGAATCGCGGCCAGTCACTGCTGATCAGGATACGACGCGGCCGGGCGCTGTCCGGCGGTGTATAGCCGCGCTCGCCGGAGCCACGCGTAATCACCAGCTTGAGCACACCGTGCCCCAGGTCGGCGGCTGCCCCTTCCAGTTCGGTCGTCAGCAGGTGACGGTCCGGCAAGTGCAGTCCGAGAACTTCCGCACCAGCAGACAGGCGGTGCAGGTGACGCCGCAGGAGTCGCACCTTGCCATCGACCACGGCCATCGTTTCAAACAAACCGTCGCCGAACTGCAGCCCGCGATCGAGTGCATGCACACCGCCGGTCGCCACACCGTCCACGCTGATACGCCGGGTAGTCACAATTCCGCTCCCAGGGCCTGCAGCATGCCGCGCGCCTTGGCCCGTGTTTCTTCCAGCTCGTGTTCGGGTATGGAGTCAGCAACTATCCCGGCTCCGGCCCGAACGCTGATTTCACGCCCGTTCCTGACCAGCGTCCGGATCAGGATGTTCAGGTCACAGTTACCGCTGCGATCCAGGTAGCCAAAAGATCCCGTATACGCCCCACGCGCAGCCTGTTCCAGCTGCGCAATGATTTCCATACAGCGTACCTTTGGACAACCGGTAATGGTGCCGCCCGGAAAAACCGCGCGCATGGCGTGCACAGCAGAGACATCGTCGCGCAACGTACCGGTTACATTGGACACTATATGATGCACGTGGGCATAGGTCTCGAGCGTCATCATTTCATCGACCACAACGCTGCCCGCTGCACAGACACGACCGAGGTCATTGCGTTCCAGGTCGATCAGCATGGTGTGCTCGGCCAGTTCCTTGGCGTTGTCCAGCAATTCATGGCTCAGTTCCTCGTCGTCTTCGGCTGATTGACCACGCGGACGGGTGCCGGCAATCGGGCGGGTGCTTGCGCGACCGTCAAGTACCTGCAGCAGCCGCTCAGGAGACGAACTGATTATCGCGTTGTCGCCCCAACGTACCAGACCGGCAAACGGCCCGGGGTTGCTGGCTCGCAGGCGCCGGTACAGCCCGACGTCAGCAACAGGGCCGAACAGCCTGGCGTGCCAGCCGCGCGACAGATTGGCCTGGAAAACATCACCGGCATAAATGTGCCGCTTGGCCTGCATCACGGCATTGATGAACTGTCCCGGCTCTTCTTCCCTGACTGCCGACAGCATCATCCGGTCGCCATCGGGATCGTGCCGCGGCAGTGAATTGATGTCACTCCCTATCAGCGCCGCATCGGCCGGATCGTCAGCAGTTACGAACATCGTGTCAGTCCGGTGATCGCGTATCACCGCCGCCCCCATGCGAGTGGCAAAGGCAACCGGAAGACCGGAAGGCATGGGCAGTCGCAGGGTTGGCTCGATCTGTTGGGCCAATTCGTAGCCGAGGTATACAAACCAGCCGCTGCAAAACGGCAGCGCACTGACAGGCGCGCACGGCTGCTCGGCACGCAGCCAGCGGTCCAGAGCGTCGAGAAAATCACTCGTATCGCCGGTTGCACCATGCAGCCGCTGTGTGGCATCCAGCCAGATCGATTTCCCGGGAAACGCAAACAGGATATCGAAGCGCCCATGGGGTGTGCCGGCTGCCGCACTGTCGAGAAAATACGGGTAGCGCTCAGGGTTGAGCGCGTGCAGCTGCAGCAGATCGAAGCCGCTGCCGATCTGGTCTATACGTGGTTGCACAGTCAGACGGCGGAAACTACCAGGGTGCCGTTGGTGCCACCGAAGCCGAACGAATTGGAAAGGGCAGCTCGTACCGACGCCTGGCGCGCCTCGTTGGGAACATAGTCCAGATCGCAATCGGGATCGGCGGTTACCTGGTTAATTGTTGGCGGCAGGATACCGTCCCGAATTGCCAGCACCGAAAAAATTGCCTCCACACCGCCTGCTGCGCCGAGCAGGTGCCCGGTCATCGACTTGGTGGAACTGACAGCGAGTCGCTCGGCTGCGCTGCCAAAGACCCTGCGGATGGCCACCGTCTCGGCTTTGTCCCCCAATGGAGTGGAGGTGCCATGCGCGTTGACGTAGTCGACATCGTCCGGGTTGAGGCCGGCATCGCGTAACGCATTTTGCATGCAGGCTGCGGCACCTGATCCGTCCTCGACCGGGGCCGTGATGTGATGCGCATCCGCACTCATGCCGAAACCGAGCACTTCGGCGTAGATATTTGCTCCGCGACCGCGCGCCTGTTCGTACTCTTCCAGCACCAGCACGCCGGCGCCATCTGCCAGCACGAACCCGTCACGCCCCGCATCGAAGGGCCGGCTGGCACCCTGCGGATCATCATTGCGTGACGACAGCGCGCGGGCAGCACAGAAGCCGCCAACGCCCAGCGGCGTGGTCGCCATCTCGGCGCCGCCGGCAATCATGGTATCGGCATCACCCGCTGCGATCAGGCGCGCGGCCAAACCGATATTATGCGTAGCGGTAGTACAGGCTGTAACGCAGGCAATGTTCGGTCCGCGCAGGCCATAGCGCATCGAAACGTGACCTGAAACCATGTTGATTATGCTGCCGGGAATAAAGAACGGCGAGATCTTTCGCGGTCCCTTGGTCATATAGGCGAGGTGGTTTTTTTCGATCGTCTCGATTCCACCGATACCGGCACCCACAGCAACACCGACGCGCCGCGGATCATCCGGTTCCAGGCCGGCATCCTCCCAGGCCTGTTGCGAGGCAGCTATGCCGTAATGAATGAACTCGTCGGTCTGCCGCGCCACTTTCGGGTTCAGATAGTCCGACAAATTAAAGCCGCTCACCTCGCCGGCGAACGTAGTGGCGAACGGTGACGCGTCGAAACGCTCGATCGGACGTATGCCGCTTTTGCCAGCAATAATCTGCTGCCACGCTGTATCGATCGTGCTGCCAACGGGCGACACGATCCCCAGTCCTGTTATTACTACACGGCGTCCGGTCACTGGAGTTCGTCCTGGACTTGTAGCTCCGGCAGTGACGCCGGCGCGTCTGCCGCTATCAGGCGGCCTGGTTCTGCATGATGTAGTCGATGGCCTGCTTTACGGTCGTGATCTTCTCGGCCTCTTCGTCCGGAATCTCACACTCGAATTCCTCTTCCAGTGCCATCACGAGTTCGACCGTGTCGAGGGAATCAGCGCCAAGGTCGTCGACGAACGACGCTTCCGTCGTTACGGTCTCTTCCTTTACGCCTAATTGCTCGGCAACGATTTTCTTGACTTGTTCGTCGACACTACTCATCTCTCATCAGTCCTCTGCATACCCCGGGCGGGGCGGTAAACCGGCGGTATTGTATGTGAATGCACTGCACCATTCTACTGTTAGGCCATATACATTCCACCATTTATGTTCAGGGTTTCGCCGGTGATGTAGCCGCCGGCGCCGGAAGCCAGAAAGACCACGGCCCGGGCGATGTCCTGCGGCTGGCCCAGCCGGCCCAGCGGGATCTGCCCGGCCAGCGCTGCGCGCTGCTCCTCCGACATCGCGCGCGTCATATCGGTCTCGATAAAACCCGGTGCGATTGTATTGACCGTAATATTGCGCGAACCGACCTCGCGCGCCAGCGCCCGGGCGAAGCCCGCCATGCCGGCCTTGGCCGCCGCGTAGTTGCTCTGCCCGGCGTTGCCCATCAACCCGACCACCGAACCAATGTTGATAATGCTGCCCTGGCGTGCCTTCATCATGCCGCGCAGGCAGGCACGTGATGTGCGGTACAGCGCGCTCAGGTTGGTATCGAGCAGTTCATCCCACTCCGCCGGCTTCATACGCAGCAGCAGGTTGTCACGGGTAATGCCCGCGTTGTTCACCAGGATGGTCGGCGCACCCTCTTTTGCGGCGATGTCTTTTACTGCCGCCTGGACAGCATCGTTATCGGTTACATCCAGCGCAATTCCACGGCCGCCCTGCTCTGCCAGCTTTTCACTGATCGCCGCCGCGCCGGCTGCAGACGTTGCGCTGCCGATCACGGTCGCCCCGGAGGCAGCCAGTGCTGCCGCAATTGCCTGGCCGATGCCACGTGAGGCGCCGGTCACCAGTGCCACCCTTTCGTCCAGTTCAGCCATCTTCGTTCTCCACGTTTGCCACGGCAGCGCCCAGTGACTCCCGGTCAAAGACACCCAGGCTGGTCAGCTTGCGGTCGATCCGGCGATTGAGACCGCTCAGGACCTTACCCGGGCCGCACTCGATGATGTGCGTGACCCGGTCGTCTGCTGCCATCTTGCGGATGGTGTCGGCCCAGCGCACCGGGCTGTGCAACTGCTCGACAAGGTTGCTGCGAATCTGTTCCGGCTCGGTATGCTTGTTGAGGCCGACGGTGTACACCGACGGGATCTCCGGCTGTTTCAGCTCGATATTTTCAAGTTTCTCACGCAGGCGTTGCGCCGCCGGGATCATCAGCGAACTGTGAGACGGAACACTGACTGGCAGCCTGATGGCACGTCTTGCGCCGCTGGCACGGGCCGCCTCGATGGCTCGTTCTACTGCGGTGGCGTGGCCTGCGATGACGACCTGGCCGGGTGCATTGAAGTTGACCGCCTCGACCACCTCGGTCGCACTGGCAGCAGCAACACACGCTGCCTCCACCGCAGCATCATCCAGACCGAGCACGGCCGCCATTGCGCCGCTGCCGGCCGGCACCGCTTCCTGCATGGCGCGCCCGCGAAACCGGACGAGCCCCACCGCGGTAGAAAAATCCAGGGCCCCGGAACAAACCAGCGCCGTGTATTCCCCAAGACTGTGACCCGCCATGGCCTGCGGCAGGTTGCCACCCCGTGCACGCCAGGCGCGCCACAGGGCCACTCCGGCAGTCAGCATGGCCGGTTGTGTGCACTCGGTCTGGTCGAGGCGCTCACGCGGACCGTGCTGCGTCACCTCCCACAGGTCGTAGCCCAGAACCTCCGCTGCGGCCGCAAAAGTGTCATCAACCTCGGCGACACCGGCGAAATCAGCCAGCATCCCGAGCGACTGCGAACCCTGGCCGGGAAAAACAAATGCAGTTGTCATCGGTGCAATCCGTAAATCCGCGCAGTGTATAGCCGTCAACGGCGCCAGTCACGCTGCAGCACGAGCGCGAATACGGTGCCTATAACGGCCCCATACAGGTGCGCGTCAACGACAACCGGGCCACCGGAGGTGGAAACGCTCAGCGGCAGCGCGCCATTCCACTGCTCCCAGGCCAGCTTCCCGACCAGGAACAGCGCCAGCGCGTAGCCCTCCAGGTCACCGACCCGTATCCAGCGAACCGCGCCGGCCGCGAACAGGCCATGCAATATCCCCGAAAGGCCGACGTACCACACCAGGTCCACGCGTAACAGCACAAAACCGGCGCTGATGCCTGCGGCGCCGCCCAGCAGCAGCAGCCACCACTGCCAGGCAGTGTATTCGCGCGGAAACAGCAGGATGACCAGCGCCAGACCGGCCAGATTGAGCAGCGTGTGCGACAGGCCCAGGTGTACCAGGTGCCCGGACAACAGCCGCCACCACTGGACGCCCGCGTCGACGGCACTCCTGTCATAACGAAGCACGTCCCTGGCCGTATCGCCGCCAGCGGCGATAACGGTCACCAGGAGCGCTGTCAGCAGCAACGGCCAGGTCCGCGCCAGATGCTCCTGCACCGCTACCCGATTGAGGGAGGTCATTTTGTTATCATCCCTCCTGTTAAAAGGAACGCTCGCGCCCGCGAGGGATCATAGCTTACGAACCCGGTTGATACTGAACGATGAAAAACAAAGTTTTCCGGCCGCTCCGACAAAGCGGCTTTACGCTGATTGAAATCATGGTCGTGGTTGTGATCCTCGGCATCCTTGCCACGCTTGTGGTGCCGACCGTAATTCAGAACGTCGGCGAAGCGCGCATCAACAAGGCTCGCAGCGATATCCGCACCATCGAAAGCCAGCTCGAAATGTTTCGCCTGCACGCGTTCCGCTACCCCACCACCGACGAGGGTATTGAATCCCTGGTAAAAGCGCCGGCCTCACCCGACGCACGCGATCGCTGGAAAGGGCCATACCTGCCAAAGATCCCGACAGACCCATGGGGCCGCCCCTATCTGTATCTGTCACCCGGCACACGGGCTTCGATAGACGTTTACTCGCTGGGTGCCGATGGCCAGCCTGGCGGCGACGGCGAGAATGGCGATATCGGAAACTGGAATCTCGATTGATATGACGGTCGTCCGGCGGGCGCGTGGCTTCACGCTGCTCGAGTTGATGGTTGTCATTGTCATAGTCGGAGTTCTGGTCAGTCTCGCCGTCATGAGCCTGGGCGACAATGCCGCGCGCCGGCTGGAAGAAGAAGCCACGCGTTTTGGCAGCCTGCTGCGCCTTGCAGCTGACGAAGCGGTATTGCAGGGCCGCGATATAGGCGTCGTTATCGATGAAAGCAGTTACTCATTCCACGTAATTGACGACCAGTTTGGTCAGTGGCAGCCAATGGCCGCGGACAGGCTTTTTCGTCAACGCAATATGATTGAGGGAATCCGGCTGGAACTGGCGATTGACGATATTTCTCTGGAACTGCCGCCACCGGCAACCGAACCTGATGACGAGGACCTGCAGGACACCGAACCGGTAAACCCGCAGGTACTGTTGTTGTCCAGCGGAGAAATAACGCCGTTTGAGCTGCTGTTTGAATTTGTCGACATCGATCGGCGTCTTTTGCTGCGTGTTTCCGGTACAGGCGAGATAGACCTGCTCAGTGGCGATGCGATCTGAGCGACAAAACGGGTTTACCCTGCTCGAAGTGCTGGTGGCGCTGGCGGTTGCCGTGCTTGGCATGCTTTCGATCACGCTGGCGGCAATAACGGCCGGCAGCAATGCCAGTCGGCTGCGCGAACAGAGTCTTGCCCACTGGGTGGCGATGAACCAGGCGGCAGAGCTCCGGCTGGCGCCTGACTGGCCTGACACCGGGCGCAGCGATGGTGACGTGGAGTTTGCCGGCACCGAGTGGCACTGGGTTGCAGAAGTCACTGAGACCGACGTCGAGGCGCTGCGCCGGGCTGATATTACTGTTTACTATCCGCAGGACCCGGAGCGTCAAATCGCCAGTGTGGTCGCCTTCGTCCGCGAGCCGGCCGAGGGCGTACGCTTCAGACCCTGGACCGGCAGTCAGCGGCCGCAGGGACCACGCCAGTGAACAGGCAGGACGGATTTACCCTGGTCGAGCTGGTCGTGGCAACGGCGATTTTTTTCATCATGAGCGCAATGCTGTATGCCATGCTCAATAGCGTGCGGCAGCAGTTGGTCTTCAGTGAAGAAGCGAGCACGTCGCTGCGTGAGCTGCACTACGCGATGCGGCGCATGGTGCTCGATATATCCCAGCTGCAACCACGCCCGATCCGCGACGAGATTGGGTCGGGCTACCAGAATGCAGTCAGTGCCGGGAGCGGTAACAATGCGATCGAGCTCAGTATCGGAGGCTGGCGCAATCCCCTGGGTTTGCCGCGCGGCAGCGTCCAGCGCGTTGCCTATGTTGTCGATGGCGACACGCTGAGCCGGCTGCACTGGCCGGTGCTGGATCGCACCCTGGCTGCGGAGCCGCTGCGCACGGATTTACTGACCGGAATACTCAATGTCCAGGTGCGATTTCTCGATCCGACCGGAGAGTGGGCTGAACAATGGCCGCCTTTTGGCGCCAGCGAGGACGCCACGCGGCTACGGCCACGAGCAATCGAAGTGTATATCGAGCACGAACAGTGGGGCGAAATTTCCCGCGTAATAGAGATTACCGGATGAACCTGCCGCGTAATCAGTCCGGAGTGGCATTGATCACCGCCATACTGATTGTCGCGCTGGCAACAATCTGGGTGTCATCGATAGTGTGGCTCGATCACCTGCAGCAGCGCCGTGTTGCCAGCCTTGTGCTCCATGACCAGGCAACGCTCTACGCACTTGGCGCGGAATCCTGGGCACACGACATCCTGCAGCTGGACCTTGAAAACGGACCAACCGATCATCTTTCCGAAGAATGGGCGATACCGCTGCCACCCCTGCCCGTCGATGGCGGCCAGATCCAGGGCAGCCTGGAAGACATGCAGGGGCGCTTCAACGTCAACAACCTGGTTACCGCCAACGGCACACCCGATGAAATTGCACTGGACATCTTTCGCCGTCTGCTGGAGTCGCTGCAGATTGATCCGGCGATTGCCATGTATGTACTCGACTGGGTCGATCCCGATGTTGATACCAGTTTTCCAGATGGTGCGGAAGACGATGTTTATACCTCAATGATCCCCCCTTATCGCACCGGCAACGGCCCGATGACCAGCATCACCGAATTGCGTGCGATCAAGGGCATCGCGCCCGAGATTTACGCCGCGCTGGCGCCGCACGTTGCGGCATTGCCAATCGGCACAACAATAAATATCAACACCGCCACTGCCGAGGTTCTCGCCGCACTGTCAGACCGTATATCCCTTTTCGATGCGCAATCGATGGCAGACGGGCGTATCGATGCGCCGTTTGATTCGCTGGAGGAAATTCGTGACGACGTGAGTCCACAGGTGTTGCAGCAGCTATCCGTCGCCAGCAATTTTTTCCGCGCCTCGGTCCTTGTGTCGCTTGGCACTATGCGGTTGTCCATGTACAGTCTGCTCGAGCGCGATGAAGCCGGGATGGTTGGAACGCGTTTACGCAGCTATGGCGCGGATTAACGCATGAGCGAATACCTGGTTTTAAAACTCGCGGGCGACCCGTCCGGACAATGCAGCTGGGTTGTTGCCGACAGCGATGGCCACAGCTCGCTGCCGGAATCCGGCAGCCTGACCGAGGCGGCGCAGCGCGCGCAGCAGCGTCCGGTCATCGCGCTGGTTCCCGGTGATGATGTCCTGGTTACTACGGTAGATCTACCAGTACGCGGCGCCGGCAAAATGTTGCAGGCGGTGCCCTACGCGCTCGAAGAAGACATCGCTGAAAATATCCGCGACATGCATTTTGCTATTGGCCGCCGCGCTGCCAACGGCAGAGTAAATGTCGCAGCAGTGCGTGACGAGCTGCTGAAAGCCTGGCTGGAACAGCTGGACGCTGCCGGCCTGAATACACTTTACATGCTGCCCGAAACCTGCGGCATTCCGATGTCGGATGCAATCTGTATCGTAATTGATGGTGACAAGGCACTGGTTCGTGATGCTGCCGGCAACGCACTGGTCGCCGAAACCGAAAACGTTTCTGCGTTTGTACAGGCGATCGGGATAGACGCACAAAGCGCGGCGTCTGCTGAGCTTTATATCAGCTCAGCCGACTCCGGCCGCTACGCGCAGCAGGTCGGTGAATTACGCCTGGTCATCCCTGAACTTGCCGTTATGGAGGCACGCGACCATATACTGCCGGTCATGGCCGGTGCCGCATTGGAAAACCCGCGCCCCAACCTCCTGCAGGGAAGCTACGCGCGTTCGAGCAGCAAGGAAAAGCTGTGGCAGCCGTGGCGTACAGCTGCCGCACTTGCTGCGGCACTGGTACTTGCTGCGCTCGGCACAAAGGCTCTTGAGGTAATGGCGCTCAAGGCTGAAATGCGCTCATTGACCGAACAGATCAACAGCATCGCCAGCACGGCGATGCCGGGCAGTCGGCTGGTCGACCCGATGGCGCAGCTCGAGCAGCTGGCGGCGAGCCTGCGTGGCAACGGGGCAGTTGCCGACGGCCAGTTTCTTGACATGCTCGATGCGCTCGGCAAAGCGCTGACAGTTGCCGGTGGCACCACCCTGGGGCGGCTGGATTATCGCAACGGGCTGATGGACCTGACGCTGACTGCACCGGATGTCGATACGCTGGACCGGATCAGTCGCTCCATTGAAAGCGGCGGCCTGGCAGCGGAAATACAGTCAGCCAACCAGCGTGATGACGGCATCCAGGGGCGCATACGAATCTCGGGGCAGCAGTCATGAAGGAATGGTTTGCCGGCCTGGAACAACGTGAGCAGATAACGCTGCTGGCTGGCGCGGTGGTGCTGGTCCTTGCCCTGCTCTGGGTATTGTTGATTAACCCGCTGTATATCAGTGCCGGCGCACGTGTCGGGCAGATTGAATCTTTACGCGCTGACGTAATTCGTGCGCGCCAGTTAAGTGCCGAAATTGCATCGTTGCGCAAAACCGGCGCCAGCCCGTTGCCCGACGCCAACCAGTCGCTCATGCTCATACTGGAGCGTACGGCGCGTGATTCAGGTCTGCAGGTCAACCAGAGCCGTCCGCTCGACGAGTCCACGGTAAGAGTGCGTTTTGAAGCGGCCCCGTTTGAGGCGCTTGTCAACTGGATGGGGCTGCTCGCGCAGCGCTACTCGATACAAATCGATATTGCGTCTTTGAACAAGCTCGATTCTCCCGGCCTGGTGGATGCCCAACTGACCCTGAAGCGTCCGGGTTAAAGTTGGCAGCACTAACCCCACCTTCGAATGCCCGCAGCCTGCTGCTCCTGGGAGTCGTTGCCTGGCTGGTTTTCGCCCTGGTTACGCTGCCGGCCACCCTTGCTTTCCGCTGGTTCGCGCCAGATGACATCCTGGCCAGCGGAATAAGCGGGTCGGTATGGCGTGGCAGTGCGGTTGCATTACAGGCGCAGCAGATCGATTTTCAGGATGTCGACTGGAACTTCCGGCCGACGGCGTTGCTGAGCGGAAAATTTGGCTACACGATAAGCGCCGGCGTCGGGTCCGGCGCCGTACAAACCATCGCCATGTTCAGTCCGACCGGCGTGATTACGCTGCGTGATACGGCTGGCGTTTTGCCCGTCGGCGCTCTGTCGGGTCTGCTTCCGGTCACTACTATCGATGGACGTATAGGCCTGGACCTCGCAGAACTGAAGCTGAAGTCGAACTGGATTACCGACGCCCGCGGTACGGTTGACCTGGTCGAGCTGCAACTACTGCAACCGGTCAGTGAGAAATTGGGCAGTTTTGCCCTGATTTTCGACGGCGCGGCAGACGATGGCCTTACCGGGCAGTTTCGGGAGGTAAACGGACCGCTCGAGGCCCGCGGCACACTGTTGCTGCTGCCGGACAACGCGTGGAAACTCGAGGGAACGGTCAAGGCATCGGGCGACGCTTCAGCGCAGCTGCGACGTGGCCTGCCGATGCTCGGGCAGCGCAATCCTGACGGCAGCTATCCGCTGCTTTTCGAATCCGGCTAGGTGCCGGGGCTCCACTCTTTCCAGGTCCTGGAGTAAGGCAGGTACAGCCCTGTCTTTATCGGCATCGGCTGCAGTCCGCGTGCCAGTCGCGCGGCGTTACTGCTGCGCGCCGCGAGACGCTCTGCCAGTTCCGCAGCAGGATCATCGCCCGGGTCATCGAGCAGCTCCGGAAAGCCAAAATAAACCAGCCAGCGCGTTCCATCTTCGACAAAACTGAGATCAATATCGGCATCAACCAGCTTCTCGTCCAGCCAGCCGGTCAGCTGTAGTGGCGCATGAACAGACTCGTGGGCCGCGAACAGCCAACGGGCACGCTCATCTTCAAGCATGTCACGGATAGCCATGCCCGCACGGTCGGCGCTGCCGGAAACGTCGCTGGCCGGTATGCCCATCATTGCAAACAGCTGCTGCAGGCTGTTCTCGAGCCCGTCAAGCGAGCGCATTGCCCAGTCTACCGCTCCGAGAGAGGCTATCTCGCCAATTGTTCGTCGCAGAACACCGGCAATGAGCTGCGCTGACTCACCAAGCCCCTCGGGGTTTTTGTCGCCGGGGCGCGCCTGTGTTTCGCGCCGGTTCCAGTCTTTCAGCTTTGGCGCCTCCGGTAACAGCCAGTTTGACGGCAGACGGCGTATGCCTGCATCAGTGGCATACTCACCCTCGCTCACTATGCTCGGGCGCTCTGGCAACTCGGCGTGCAATTCGCGGTACATTGCAGACAGCAGACTGTGACGGGGCGGCGCACCCCACTCATCGCCGGCAAACGGCAATCGGGCAATGACATGCAGGTAGTCGTTCGCCCGGGTGGCGCCGACATAAAACAGGCGCCTCAGTTCGTTGTCATGCATACCGGTCTGCAGTGAATGCACCCACCTGTTGATCTCATCGCCCCCGCCCTCGCCGCTTACCGGTGCCAGCAGCAGCTGGGCCTTGCCAAACTGGTCCGGCCGGACCAGCCAGCGAAGCGCGTCATCGTCTTCCGGCAAAGCAACGGGTGTAGACAGGCCGGCAAGGATTACAGAGTCAAACGATCGTTGTCGTGCCTGGCGGATTGTCGTGACCAACACCGAGCCTGCGGCGTCTGTGCGTGACTGGTGGCCGCCGGCACACAGCTTCGCTACGGCAACGTCCAGCGCTTCGAGGCTGTCGGCTTCCCCGCCATCGTCGATCTGATCCAGCATGCGGAAAAAGTCGCGACTCTCCTCCACCTCGAATTCGTTGCGCAGGCAGACCGCCCCGCCGAGCGCAGTCCACGCTCCTTCGACGAGACGCCGCAGATCCGACTGGCCACGCTCGGCCAGCACCTGAGCCATTACCCGCTTGATGCGCGACAGGCGCTGCTGACCATCGTCGCTCAGCTGCGAGCGCCGCTGTTCGTCAATGATCAGCTCCCAGACAGCCACTTCGCTCGAATCAGACATCAACCGGTGCAGGTCCTCGAGCGTCAGGCCGCACCATGGGGCGCGCAGGACACTGAGCCACGCAGTTCGGTCGGCAAGGTGACAGATTGCACGTGTCAGCGCATGCAAATCGTTTGTTACGCTGCGCTGGTTTAGCAGGTCTACCTGCTCACTGTGGCAGCGAATGCCAGCCCGGCGCAGGGAATCAATCAGCATAGCCGCGCCGGCTCCATCCCCAAGCAATACCGCAACCTGCCCCTCCAGTATTTGCGGCTTGTCCTTCAACTGCTCAACGATTGCCTGTGCCTCGGCATGAAAACTGCCGGTCACGCCGTCGACTGAAACTTCCCCTGCTTCATCACGTTGCGGTACGGCCGAAAGGAACGGCATCCCGCCTTCCCCGATCACCGCATCGGTCTCATGGCTGAAGTGCTTGTTCACCCACTCGATGATTGCAGAACCCGAGCGCTCCTGTTGCGTCAGGCTAAGCATGTTCAGGCCGCACTTGCCGATGCCGTTATTAAGCACGGTAAGAAACAGGGCTGGCTGGGCTCCGTCAGTGCGACATACCGATGCGAACGAGTTACCGGCAATCAACAAGCTGCGCTCGTCTGTTCCGCTCCAGTTGCGGGTCAGGCGTTCCACCAGGTTAAGCGCCGAGAATGACATCTCGTGAGCGTTGTCGACGACCACATGCTGCAGGCCCTGGGGACCGAAAATTTCCGCCTGGCCGGCATCAAGCGCGTTTGCAGCCCCCTGGACCATTGCGGTGAGATCCATTTCGCCCAGAGCTCGAAACGCCCGGCCCAGGTCGCCAATAACCCTGGGCAATACTGCCAGCAGGGATTGCAGCACCGTCCACTGCAAATGCGAATAGCGTACATCGGCGACTTGCCGGATCGCGCCAAGACGTGACCGGAAGGCAGGTAGTTCCTGCAGTCGGGCGACGAGAATTTCGATACGCGACTCCAGCTCGGTGCGTATCTCCCTTTCGCGGGCATCATCGGCCCCGGCAGGATCCTCAATGCCCTGCTCGGGCCCGAAAGATTTTCGCAGTGTGCCGTCGTCTTCGAGCAACAGTTCGCCCAGTCCACGCCAGTGTGCGAGGTGGTCGGAATCCGTTGCCGGCAGGCTACGCAGGTCACGCCACAATACGATTTCTGACTCAGACCCACGCATGGCGAGGTGTTTTCCTGCCAGCCCGCCGATAGCGACGAGCTCGTCCGACACATCCGCAGGAATCGTGGCTGAACAATCGGTCAGCGTCATCTCGACAGCGTCCTGCAGCCCCGATTGCAGCGCCGTTCGATTGGCCTCCGCATCGTCCAGCTGCAGACAGCGCTGCAGTGATGCCCGCCGTCGCAGCAGACCGCCAAGCAGCTTTTCTGCCCGCACCAGGTCGTTATCCAGGTGTAGCAGCAGCGTTTCAAGGTTGGGGGCGACGCGCTCATCATGATCCAGCGTGCGTAACAACGCCCGCGCAGCATTGCGGTAATACGCGTCCGGTGTCGCAGTAAGCCGCGAACCGGCACCGCACCCGGACGATACCGGAGCCGCCTTAACAAGGGCCGTCGCCAGTGTGCCAATGGTGTGGATCTGCAGGCGCTCGGGCTGCTCGGCAAGACGCCAGCCTAGTTTGGCATCCTGTTGTGCCAATGCACCATCAGGCTCATCACGCAGCAAGACGCTGATGCGTTGTCGCAACCGTGACACGGTGCCCTGATCATCAACCAGGTAAAGCACTTCCTCCGGATGCTGCACAGCCTCAAGGGCAACCAGATAGCGGCTGAAGCCAAGCTCGCTCTTGCCGCTTCCCGCTATGCCCTCCACCACAAACGAGCGCGTAAGATCCAGTGCGTCGCGTAATTCCGGGGTCACTTATTTAACCCCGCTGCGTTTGTCGGCGATTCTGCACAGCGTGCCAAGGTGACAATCGCTACAGGTTTCAGGACCGTACTTTGGTTGCACCCGTGCAATGCCGCCGGCAAATTCAGCCGTGAGCGTCTCCAGCGTGGAGCGCCACGCATCAAGCAGGTCATCCCAATCCAGGCCGGTTTTTTCGGCCAGCTCGCTTTGTTCATAAACCGGCATATCCGATACCACGAGCTCGTGCTGCACGCCGGCAAGATTCATTTGTTCCGCGCTTACACAGCCAGTCAGCAACGCAACCGGCTCTTCTTCGGTCGCCAGCGCATAGAGCAACAGGCTCGGCGCATCGGGCCGCTCGCCGAGCCAGCGACCGGCCTGGAACGGCGTCGTGTCGTAATCGATGATTGCCAGACCACGATTGTCAACGTGGTCGACCCGATCCACATGGGCGCGCAGGCTGACGCCGGCCATTTCGACGGTGGCCTGCACATTTGTCTGTCGCACCTCGAATGGCGCGCGGTCAGTTTCGATACGCAACCAATGCAGCAACAGGCGCACCAGCCGTGCATGCTCCAGCGCCCGATATCGTTTTGACAGACGCACCGGCAGTTTTCTTTCGAAAACCGCCAGCACTGTGTCCGCTACCTCCCAGATCTGCACCTCCAGGTGCTCACCTGTCAGTGCCGCCTGCAGCACATCGGATGACTCGATCCGGTGCCACATATGCTCCAGGGCCATGCGCACGAGCACTACCCTGGCTTCCGGCCTCACCCCCGGGCGCAGTGCGCGCAGTGGCTGTGCGCCGAGCCTCTGGACAGCAAACGAGCGGAATGGACAGGCCGACTGCAGGGCCAGCACGTCCTGGTCCAGGTCGATGGTTTCAACCGGATCGAGCCGCGGACCCTGCCCGTCATCTATTTGTTCAATTTCATCAAGCCCGGGCAGCCCCGGACGATAGTCGGTCAGATCAGCCAGCTCCAGGTCCTGCGCGGCGATTGACGGCAAAGCGCTGAACACCGCGAGCTGAAAACCGGTGTCGCTTTCACTTGAACGCGATACAACAACTTCGGGCGCCGCGGCAATAAGCTGGCGAACCATTTTCTCAGCGCGACCTATGCGCAGCGCGGGTGCGCTACCCGGAAGCTTGTGATTACGCTGCCATTCAACCGGCACGAACGGATTGGGTTCACCAAATGCGCCGGTCCACCTCTGGTTTGTCGCGTCGCAGATCCACAGGTGATCGAAACTCAGCCACTCGGCATCCTCCGGATTTAATACCCATATCGGTACATTACGGGCGTGATACTCGAATTGTCTCTCGCGCAACAAATGTCGCAATAGACGTAATGCCTCGACCGCACCAATGTCGCCGAGTACAACATCGAGCGAGGCGAATTCACTGAGCAGCGAGTCAAAGTCGCGTTGCGCCTGGCGCTGTACGGCATCACGCTGTCCTTCGCCGGGCCAGCCGAATGTTTCAAGCAGTTCAGTGAACGACCTGGCCCAGTTACTCGGTGGTTGCGGTGCCGGCTTGCTGTCACGCTGCGCCAGATTTTCGAACAGCGTTTCAAGCCGGAAGGAGCCGGTGGCAATCCCGGTATGATGACGGAATGCCTCCAGCATGCCCGGGACGTGACGCATGTCGACGTCGACAGAGCCTTTCTCGCGCATCCATGCATCGAAACGTGCCCGCCGCGCTGCTTCGGAAATACCGCCGGCGATAAATGGCGATCGAATAATGCGACTGAGCACCCGCATCGATACAGAACCCATGGACAGGGCCAGCACATGATCCGCTGCCACGACGACCGGCTGTTTGCGTAATGGCCTGCCGGCGGCGATACCGTACGGTCGCTCGCTTTCTTCGCCCGCACCCGGCAGGAACGACCCGGGCAGGAAGGCCTTGTCCAGCACCCTCTCAACCCGCTGAAAGGTCTCATCAAGATCCGGCACTACCAGCGCCAGCCGCGCATCAGGATTGCTCACGACCCGGCTGCGCAACCATCTTGCGGCTGTTTCCAGCTCTGCATGCTGGTCATGGAGCGTCAGCATACTGGCCGCGCTGGAGCCTTGTTCGGCCCGCACCATTCCCAGCCGCGTGCCCATATTGGTCAATGCCCGGAGCAAGGCTCGCTGCTGTGGATTGAAACCGGAAAAACCAACCAGCAGCACGCGGCCTGGCACCGGCACTGCGCCTGAGCCGATGGCCGGCACCAGGGAGTCGATCACACGCGCGGAGTCCAGCCATGACCGTGCCACACAGGTCTCGTGATAGGCCTTCATCCAGGCCGAAAAGGCGTTCTCTTCACGCGAGCTGAAGCCCACCGTGCCAGGGTCGGGCATGCGCCATTCCTGCAGCGCACCCCATGCCTGTCTGGCGAGTTGCGCTGTGGCACGAATATTCAGCGGCACATAGTCGGACTGGCTGACAATCCGTTCCCAGAGAAGACGTTCCTGCAGCGGCGTCAATAGCTGTCGGCGTCCGGCCGGCGATGCATAGCCGGACCAGAGCACCTGCTCACCCAGTGTGCGCAGCCACTGCTGCCAGGCGAGCACCCGGCCTCGCTGCCAGGCCTGCACGCCCTTTTCCGCCTGACCGCTGGCGTAGTTACGGCGAATCTCATTACTCAGGCGCTTGCTGGATGTCACGACTACCGCGCCCGAGCTCAACGCATCGCGAATGCGCTCAGATAACGCAGGCATGGTCGTGTACTCCCCGTTCCCGGTCCAGGCCGGAAGTGCTGTTCCCGGCGCACCGATCTATCGGCATCACCGCCCCAGCCTTGAATGCGCAGCACTTTCGCCGCATGTAGCCTGACCTACTTCGCCCCAAAGCAAAGCCTCCCGCGCTGGTCGTTGCTCCCCAGACCGCGGGCTCGAGCTGTACATACTGTGCACTGGCCGCCGTCTGCGGCAGAATTGTACACGATCGAATTTTCTCAGGACAGGCAGCCACCCTCGAATTTGCCAGTATGACTATCAGCGACAGCAATTCTGAAGCGAGGTTTCTCGCGCTGCTCGACGCGGCAGTCGACGGCATACTGGTGATTGACGCCAACGGCATAATTGAGACTTTTAATCGTGCCGCGGAGATATTGTTCGGTTATTCGGCCAGCGAGGTCATCGCGAAAAAGGTCAACATGCTGATGCCGGCACCTTACCGGGAGGAGCACGACGGCTACATCATGCACTACCTGCAGACCGGCGAGAGAAAGGTCATCGGCATCGGTCGCGAAGTCAGTGCACGGCGCAAGAATGGCGAGGAATTCCCTATCGAGTTGTCAGTGGGAGAAATACACCACGGTGACGAGCCGAAGTTTGTCGGGATCATCCGTGATCTCACCGAACGCAAGGAAACCGCCCGCCTGTTGCGACAACAGCAGGAGCGACTGGACCAGGTGATGCGGTTGGGAACGCTTGGCGAAATGGCTGCTGGCATCGCCCATGAAATCAACCAGCCGCTGACGGCTATCTCGACCTACTCACAGGCCGCGCGACGCATGATCGTCAGCGGACAGCTGCAGGAGGAACGTCTGCTGGAGATACTCGACAAGACCCGCAATCAGGCAGTACGCGCCGGCGAGGTGATTCGCCGGATCCGCCAGATGGCGCGCAACAGACCGGCAGCCCGGGAACTGCGCGACGCGGCCACGGTCGTGGATGAGGCCCTGCAGCTGGCGGAAACCGACAGCAGGCTGCAGAAAGTGGCATTGTTGCGCCGCGACGAAAAGCACCGCCCGCAGGCCTGGCTTGACTCCGTTCAGATCCAGCAGGTGTTGCTCAACCTGCTGCACAACGCGGTAGAAACTGATCCGCCGCCAACCCAGCTGCTGGTGCGCGTTTACAGCACAAAGCCTGAAGAGATAACGGTCGAAGTAAGCGATAATGGACCCGGGATACCAGCCGACTTACTATCGGAAATATTCAATCCGTTTTTCACTACCAAGGAACAGGGGACCGGTATGGGTTTGTCCATCAGCCGCTCGATCGTCGCAGCCCACGGGGGACGCCTGGAGGCGAGCAGCAGTTCGACCGGTGGCGCGACGTTTTCTGTGGTGTTACCCACCGCTATAGATGAAAAAAATGCAGCAGACTGAGCAGCCAACTGTATACATCGTGGATGACGATGAGGCTGTCCGCGACTCGTTAAGCCTGTTAATGGAAGCGGCATCGCTGCCATTTGAGTGTTTTGCCACTGCCAATGACTTTCTGGAAAACCGGTCAGTGAACAAGCCAGGTTGCCTGGTCCTTGATATCAGGATGCCGGGAATGACCGGCCTGGAGCTGCGCGATGAGTTGCACCGCCGCAATGCACTGCTTCCGATAATCTTCATTACCGGCCATGGTGACGTACCAATGGCGGTCGACGCGATGAAGCATGGCGCTGTGGACTTCATCCAGAAGCCTTTCGCAGATGAGGCATTGCTCGACCGGATCCAGCAGGCCCTGGAGCTTAACGCCACAGAGCGAAGCGCAGCACAGTTGCGTAATGCAGTGCATAACAACTACCTGCGACTGACGCCGCGTGAACGTGAGGTAATGGCGATGGTCGTGTCGGGCAATGCCAACAAGGTCATTGCGCAGGATCTCGGTGTCAGCCAGCGCACGGTAGAGATTCATCGTGCCCGGGTGATGGAAAAAATGCAGGCCCGCTCAATTGCTCAGCTCGTACAGCAGGCCGGAATCCTCGATAAGTAGTACCCCCTATTTACCGTTTCCTGATCGGGGCGGATTATGGCCGCAATACAACAACCGCTGGTAGCAACGTGGGCCCCGCCACAATTCAGGACGCCGCGGTATTCGTGGTCGAAGAAAACCCTAGCGAAGCGACTCATTCGGCTTTTGACGGGCTGCCGTGGCCGGTGCACCGCTATCCTGACTTTGCCGCACTGCTTGATTCCCTCGTTGAGCCAGCGCGCGGCTGCGTGGTGGCCAGCGTGGACTCGCCCGGCGAGGCTGCACTGACGATGCTGGAACAACTGCGCAGCAACCAGCATCGCCTTGCGTTGATACTGGTATGCGACCGGGTTGATGTCCCTGAAGCCGTCGCTGCCATGCGTGCCGGGGTGTCAGACGTGTTGCAACGGCCGGTTGCCGCACGCGCGCTGCGTCACCGGGTCCAGGGCGCGGTTGAATCCAGACTATAGATTAAATAGTCTTTCTTAGTTATTGTTTTTTTTGGATTTATTTCGGCAATAATCCAGCAGCTGTAGCGTTGAAGGGTTACGTGAGCTGCCCAGCGGTTGGTTAAGACCGGGCAGGATCTCGCCTGCCAGCTGCTTGCCCAGCTCGACACCCCACTGGTCGAAAGAGTTGATTCCCCAGATGATGCCCTGCACGAAGATCTTGTGTTCGTACAGTGCAACCAGGCTGCCCAGGGCCCGCGGATCGAGCTGCTGCAGAAGAATCGTATTGCTGGGCCGGTTGCCGGCAAACGTCCGGTGTGGTGCGAGTTCAGCGCTGCTGTGCTGGCGGGTCTCCTCAAGACTCCTGCCCAGCATCAGGGCCTCACTCTGGGCGAAGCAGTTTGCCAGCAGCAGGTCATGATGCTCGCGCAACGGATGCCCGGGATTCACCACGGCGATAAAATCTGCCGGCACCAGCCGCGAACCCTGGTGTAACAGCTGGAAATAGGCGTGCTGCGAGTTGGTCCCGGGGCTACCCCAAACCACCGGCCCGGTGTGGTAGTCGATCAGATCGCCATCAACAGTCGTGTGTTTGCCGTTGCTCTCCATATCGGCCTGTTGCAGATACTCCGGCAACCAGCGCAGTTGTTCTGCATAAGGCAGAACCGCGCAGGTTTCGGCGCCGAGAAAATTGTTGTACCAGACGCCCAGCAGTGCCATCAGCACGGGCCAGTTTTCGTGCAACTCGCTGTCGCGAAAATGTCTGTCCATAGCGTGAGCACCGGCCAGAAGCTGCTCGAATCGCTCGAACCCGACACTCAGGATAATCGGCAAGCCGATTGCAGACCACAGCGAGTAGCGACCACCAACCCAGTCCCAGAAGCCGAACATGTTCTCGGTATCGATGCCAAATGCAGCGACCTTTTCAGCATTGGTTGAAACAGCAACAAAGTGTCGTTCGACATCGGCGGCCGTCGCCCCGCCATCCAGCAGCCATGATCTGGCCGTGGCAGCATTTGTCATTGTCTCCTGCGTACCGAAACTTTTTGACGCCACTATAAACAGCGTCGATGCCGGGTTCAGGGTCTGCAGCCGGGAATGGATATCTGCGCCGTCGATATTGGAAACAAAATGTACCGCCGGGCCATCGGCAAAGTCACGTAGCGCGGTCGTAACCATCTGCGGACCAAGGTGTGATCCGCCGATACCGATATTGACGACGTCGCGTATCGGCAGCCCGCTAAAGCCCAGCCAGCTTCCATCGCGTACCTTCTGGCTGAATACCGCCAGGCGACCCAGCACCTGGTGTACGGCCGGCACAACATCAGTGCCGTCCAGAATAACGCGTTCAGTGGCCGGCGCGCGCAAGGCAGTATGCAAGACTGCCCGCTGCTCGGTAACGTTCAGTCGGTTGCCGGTAAAACTCTTTGCGATTGCACCCGGGATATCGCGCTCTAGCGCCAGCTGCAGCAGCAGCGCCAGGCCATCATCGTCAATGCGGTTCTTTGAGTAATCGAGGAACAGGCCCTCAAAGGTGCTGCTGAAGCGCGACGCACGCTGTAGATCAGCCGCAAACAGCTCGCGCATGTGAACGGCACCGAAACTGCGGCGATACTCACCAAGCTCGCGCCAGGCCGTGCAACTGGTCAGTTTTTTCACTTCAGGTGATTCGGTTCCTGCCCGAGCATTTCGGGAACGACCAGCGTCACACCATGGTCTGTCACCCGGTACCGTTGGCGATCTTCGTCGGGGTAATAACCGATAATTGTCCCATCCGGTATAACCACGCCCTTGTCTATCACGGCCTTGTTTATCTTGCAGGCCGCACCAATGCGCACGTCGGGCAGGATTACCGAATCCTCCACGACAGTATGATTTTCGATATGCACATTTGAAAACAGCAGCGAACGGCTGACCGTAGCGCCTGACACAATGCAGCCGCCAGATACCATCGAGTCGAGCGCCATGCCGCGCTTGTCTTCAAAATCAAATACAAATTTTGCCGGCGGCAGTTGCTCCTGGTAAGTCCATATCGGCCAGTCATGGTCGTAAAGGTTTAGCTCCGGCGTGACACCGAGCAGCTCAAGATTTGCGGACCAATAGGACTCTACCGTGCCGACATCCCGCCAGTAAGCACGTTGGCCGGTTTCCGGATCGCGGAATGGAAAGGCTGCGACGTGATAGTGGTCAATACAGGACGGAATGATGTCCTTGCCAAAGTCATGACTGGAATCGCCATCATCAGCATCACTGGCCAGCAGCTCACACAGCAGCCCTGTCTCGAACACGTAAATACCCATCGAGGCCATCGCATGGGTGGTGCTGCCCGGCAATGGCTGCGGCTCAGCCGGCTTCTCCTGGAATGCCGTAACGCGGTTTTGCCCGTCGGTCTGCATCACCCCGAAACCCTTGGCATCCTCCAGTGGCACCTCGATGCACCCGACAGTGATGTCGGCACCTGTTTCGGCATGAAATGCCAGCAGATTACCGTAGTCCATTTTGTAGATGTGGTCGCCACCGAGTATCAAAACGTAGCGCGGGTTATGACGGCGGATTATGTCGATATTCTGGTAGATAGCATCAGCCGTGCCGGCATACCAGCCAGTGTGCAGATGCTGCATGGCGGGCAACAACTCGACAAACTCATTGAGCTCTGCACGCAGGAAGCCCCAGCCCTGTTGAATGTGCCGGATCAGCGAGTACGCCTTGTACTGGCTGAGCACGCCAATCCGCCGCAGGTCAGAGTTGATGCAGTTGGACAGGGGAAAATCGATTATGCGGAATTTGCCACCAAAGGGCATTGAAGGCTTTGCCCGCCAGCGCGTCAGGTCCAGCAGTCGGGTGCCACCACCGCCGGCAAGGATCAGTGCCAGCGTGTCCTTCGTCAGACGGCTAACAAACCTGGGTGTTTGTCTCGCGGGGGTACTCATCAATTACTCCATTCCAGACTTAAAGTCGGCGTAGCGCGTTACCCCGGTTTGACACGGCCGGCAACAAACAAGACCATTGTTGCGCCCGCGGGCAGTTCCCTGCGCCGGTTAAACGTCGTCTTTATAGTACCGGGTGGCGCTAGCGAAGCAAGAAAATGCGAATTTGCCTGATAAGTTCGGAATTTACCCCCTTTGCCAAGACCGGCGGGTTGGGTGATGCCGTTGCCGCGCTTTCGTCGCGGCTCTATCGCAATGGCCACGATGTCCGCGTTTTCATGCCGCTGTACAACAGCATCAGCGAACGACGCGATGCAATCGTACCGGTCGATTTCCTGCAGGATCTCGAAATCCAGGTCGGCGACGGCGGGCTCGGGTTTTCGGTACATACCGGACCACAACAGGACGACATGTGGCTGTATTTTATCAACTGCCCCGCCCTCTACGGGCGGACGGACCTTTATACCGCTGACGAGGATGAATTCCTGCGCTTCGTCATGCTTTCACGAGGAGCGCTGGAGTGCTGCCAGCGCATGGCGTGGTCGCCGGAGCTTGTCGTATGCAACGACTGGCAAGCCGCGCTGACGCCTCTGTATCTCAAGTCGGTCTATGCGTGGGACAGTCTGTTTGCCGCCACCAGCAGCGTGGTCAGTATTCACAATATCGGTTACCAGGGTGTTTTTGGCAGCCACATACTCGAACCTGCCGGCCTGGCCGATCATCAGCATCTGCTTGACCAGAATGAACTGGCGCAGGGAAGAATCAACTTCCTGCAAACGGGAATCCTGCATGCCGACAAGATCACGACCGTCAGCCCTACCTATGCCGGTGAAATCTGTACACCCGAATACGGCATGGGTCTGGAACACCTTTTGCAGCAGCGTCGGGAGGATTTACACGGCATTCTCAATGGTGTGGATTACGACATCTGGGACCCGGGCCACGACACCCTGATCCCGCATCCTTACAACGCCAGCAATCTGCAGGGCAAGAACCAGAACAAGACAGCACTGCAAAACCGGTTTGGTCTCACACCTGATCCGGCCGCTCCCCTGATTGGCATCGTATCGCGACTGGCCAGCCAGAAGGGTTTCGAGCTTGCTTACAATGTACTTCCCGACTTGCTGCGTGACGGCCGAATCCAGCTGGCGGTGCTGGGCAGCGGTGAATACCGGTACGAAGAGTTTTTCTCCTGGCTGGCACAGGAATTTCCCGAGCGCGCCGGATTCTGGCGTGGCTTCAGCAATCCGCTGGCTCATCTGATCGAAGCGGGCAGCGACATGTTCCTTATGCCGTCGCTGTACGAGCCTTGCGGTTTAAACCAGATGTACAGCCTGCGTTACGGAACGGTGCCGGTGGTGCGCAGGACCGGAGGACTTGCCGATACCGTGATCCCGCATACCGCGGCAGGCGGCAACGGCATTGTATTCGACCATGCGGACGAAGCGGGCTTACGCTGGGCGCTGGAAACTGCTCTGGAGATGTACGCAACACCGGCGCACTGGCGCAAACTGATGGTCAATGGAATGCGGCAGGATTTTTCGTGGGAGCGACAGGTGCTGCTGTACGAAGAACTGTTTTCCAGCCTGCTGCCAGAACCCGAACCCGATGATCAGGCGGCCGGCTGAGCCGAAGTCTGGCTTCGTTCCTCGTTCAAGACCGTAAATAACTGCTGCGCAGCAGGATGCTCCAGCATGCTGTCGATGTCCTGCGACAGCTTCCTCCGCCAGTTGTGATAGGTCGACGATGTTGTTCCGGGAATATTGACCGCTTCGGTCATTCCCAGCCAGTCCTCAGGCTGGCACATCACCATGGCAGCCCGGCTACGCGCCAGGAAAGCGTGGATCGCGCACATCAGCTCGGTGTTCATATTGTCCGTTTCGTTTACAGCAAGTCCCTGCTGCCGCAGCGCCTGCACGATCGACGCCCGGTCGCGGCTGCGCCCGGCAACGGTGTGATTGGCTGTCTGCTCGTCCGGATACAGGCTCAGCTGCTGCCGCAGCCGAATATCAGACCCGTCCCAGAAACTGTAAAGCGGCGGCAGATCATGGGTGCTGGCCGTTGCGACTGCCCGGCGCGGGTACGCGTGTGGCTCTGCAAAGGTGCCCGCCTGGTCCTTCTCGAACATCAGAACACGATAGGAATAGACGCCGCTGGCCGGAAGTACATCGCGAATCTGCTCGGGAACGGTACCCAGGTCCTCGCCGATTACAAGGCAACGGGCTCGCTGGCTTTCCAGGGCCACGATCCCCAGCAGGTCCTCGAACGGGTAATAGACGTAAGCGCCCTCTGTCGCATCTGCGCCCGATGGCACCCACCACAGGCGTAACAGGCCCATCACGTGGTCGATGCGCAGCGCACCGCAATCACGCATGTTGTTACGGATCAGGTGTACGAACTCGGCATAGGATTGCTGTTCGAGGCGTTTTGGATGCAGTGGCGGCAGCCCCCAGTCCTGTCCTCGCAACGCGAGCGCGTCCGGTGGCGCACCAACGGTCGCATCAGCAATGTAAAGCCGCTGATTGGCCCAGGTTTCTGATCCGTCCGGCGAAACCCCGACCGCCAGGTCACGATAAAGCCCGATGGTCATACCCGCATCCAGCGCCGCGGCATGCGCCTCGGCAAGCTGGGCATCGGCTATCCATTGCAGGTATTGGTAAAAATCGATTACATCGCGATGCCGCAGGGCAAAACGCATCACCACATCCGAACACGGATCCTGGTAATCCGCTGGCCAGTCGTGCCAGCCGGCTGAACCGCCGTTGCGCCGCGCGAAATGTGCATGCAGGGCATCAAACAGCGCATGTGTTTCCAGCGGTGGGCCTGCCTCTGTGACGAACTGCTGGAATTCGCGCGCGCGCGCCGTTGCCTGACGCAGGTGATTACTGCGGAAGTCCTCGTACAGTAAACGCAGTGCAGCCAGTTTCACCTCGGTTACTGCCGCGTAATCAATGCGATCGGCATCACGCAGGTATTCGATTTGCGCACGGAATGCCGGATCGCGCACCAGTTGCTCGAGAGCGGCGCACCCCGGTGCTTCCGGCACGCCGGGCACGTCGATGTACAGCACGTTCAGGAATGAACGGCTGGATGGACGGTAAGGACTGTAAGCTTCCGGGTGCGCCGGAAAAGCCGCATGCAGCGGATTCAGGCCGATCGCCTGCGCCCCTGCCCTGCCTGCTTTCCAGGCCAGCCGTTTGAGATCGCCAAAGTCACCGATACCCCAGTTGCGCCCGGAACGCAGGCTGTACAGCTGTACCGCGATACCCCACGCGTTTTCGCCGCCGGTAATTGCGGGCGGTTCATAACAGCGCGCGGGAACCACGATAATCCTGCAAGTCCAGCCTTCGCTGCGCCCGGGGGCATGGATTACCAGTTCGTGATAACCCGGACCAAGATCGGCAGGCAGCGGTGATTCGCAACAAACATAGCGGGTGCCCTGAATGTCGCGTTGCCCCGCTTGCCCGAGCGTGTCCGGTTGCAGATGCCCGGTAAGCAAACGCCCGTCTTCGTACCACAGCCGCCAGTGCAGCCTGGTTTCGAGCTGCCGCTCGGTCATGCGCAGCGGAACAGCCCGTTTGCCATTCTCGCGCACGATGCAGACCGGTGGAATCAGCCGCTGCCAGCTGTCGTCTTCCAGTCCCAGAATTGCCGCGCTCTGGCTTTCCGCATCACGATCGTCGAAGCCCATCGCCGCAAGGATATGGCGGCATGACGATGCCGGCACCGTACGATGCTCACCACGGAAATCGTAGTAACCGGTTTCCACACCCGCTTTCTGCGCGAGTTGATCGAGGGCTGGTGTGTCGCCCATTCGGTGGTCTTCCTTGCTGCGTGCCCGGGGCCGGTCCCGGGTGGCAGGCATTGTAGCAAAGGGCGCTCAGCCGTTCGGGCTGAGCAGCAAAACCACGCTGCGTGGTGACAGCCGGTAGCTCCCCTGCGGCTGCGCCGCTGCCGGCATGCTTTCGACAGCAACCTGCCATGGCCCGGTGCCCATGGGCATGTCAAAAACTGTGTCGGTATCGGCGCCATTGAACAGCAGCAACGCGTCATCCGCATCCAGCCGGTAGCGTGGGCTGATGGCGTCTGCCGCGAGATCTCCACGCAACAACATTGCAAAACAACGGTCAGCCTCGTCACGCCAGTCTGCCAGCTGCATCGGCATTCCGGAGCGGGTCAGCCACTGCACATCATGCACCGCCGCACCACCAGGAAAGGCACCAACCAGGAATTCGCGCCGGCGAAATACGGCGTGGTTGCGCCGCAAAGCGATCAGCCGGGCCACATACTGCGCCAGCGACCAATCGGCGTTTTCCCAGTCGAGCCAGCTGATTTCGTTATCCTGGCAGTAGGCGTTGTTATTACCGCGCTGGCTGCGACCCAGTTCATCACCGGCCAGCAACATTGGTATGCCCTGCGAAAACATCAGCGTCGCCAGCATTGCCCGCACATCACGCTGACGTTTCAGTAAAATCCCGGGATCGTCAGTTTCACCCTCGACACCATTGTTCCAGCTGTTGTTGTGCTGCTCGCCGTCGCGGTTATCTTCGCCGTTCGCCAGATTGTGTTTTTCTTCATAACTGACGGTATCGGCCAGCGTGAAACCGTCATGAGCGGCCACGTAGTTGATGCCCGCAACAGGTCCACGCCGGGAGAAAATATCGCTCGAGCCAGCCAGTCTCGAAGCCATTCGCCCGATAAGGTCCTGGTCGCCGCGCCAGTACTGCCGCACGGTGGCGCGATAGCGGTCATTCCACTCGCTCCAGCCCGGCGGGAACTGGCCCAGCCGGTAACCGGCGTGCCCCACATCCCAGGGCTCGGCAATCAGTTTCTTCTTCGACAAGACGGGATCCTGGTAAAGCGCCTGAAGGAATGGCGCGTGATAGTCATACTCGCCGTGCACGCGTGCCAGCGCCGGTGCCAGGTCGAAGCGAAAACCGTCGACGTGCAAAACCTCGGCCCAGAAGCGCAGGCTGTCCAGCACCAGCCGCAACACTGCGGGGTGGTGAGTATTGAGCGAGTTCCCACAGCCGGAATTGTTGACATACGCTGACCGGTCATGCTGCCGCAGTGAATAATAGGCTGCATTGTCTATCCCGCGGAAACTATAGGTAGGCCCGCGCGCGCCCCCTTCGGCCGTGTGGTTGTAAACAACATCGACGAGCACTTCGATACCGGCATCGTGCATTGCACGAACCATGGACTGGAACTCGCCAATCGGGTCGCCACAGGAATACGCCGCGTGCGGCGCGAAAAACGACAAAGGATTGTAGCCCCAGTGATTCGTCAGATTACGTTCGAGCAGGTGAGTTTCAGACACGAAACTGGCGCACGGCAGCAACTCGATGGCGGTGACGCCGAGCTGCTGCAGATACTCAATCACGACAGGCTGTGCCAGTCCAAGATAGGTCCCGCGTAGCTGCTCTGGCACCTGCGGGTGACGCGCAGTGAATCCACGTACGTGCAGCTCGTAAATAACGCTGTCCTGCAGCGGCACGGCGGGTGCTGAGACACCCTGCCAGTCAAACTGGCTTTCGACTACGACCGCTTTTGGCATGACCGCCGCATTGTCGCGCGGGTCTGGTCGCCACGAGCGGGCATCGGGTTCGAAATCCATCAGCCGCTCGTCTGCCACAAGCGCGCCTTGCAGCTGCCGTGCGTACGGATCGATCAGCAGTTTGGCAGGATTGAAGCGATGCCCCTGCCCCGGCTCGTAAGCGCCGTGCACCCGGTAACCGTAAACCAGGCCGGCCCCGGCGCCGGGCAAGAAGCCATGCCAGATGCCATTGTGGCATTCAGGCAAGGCATAACGGGTTTCCTCGTCGCCGGAAAAAACACACAACTCTACCTGCTCGGCGTTCTCCGACCACAGGGCGAAATTGACTCCGATTCCGCTGTCGTTCACGACACAATGAGCGCCGAGCGGCAGTGGCTGGCCCGGACCGATTTGGTTTGTGTAACTCAAACTGGCAGCCAGGCAGTGAAAGCAAGCGGTGGCAGGTCGAGCGCCAGTGAATGCTCGCGCCCGTGGCTTGATACGGGGCTGCTCGTGGCATGCGCCTGACTATTGCTGCCGCTGCCCCCGAACTCAGTCGCGTCACTGTCAAACAGCTTTTGCCATTGCCCTGCCTGCGGGACACCCACCCGATAGCCGGGTCGTGGCACTGGCGTGAAATTGAAAACGCACAGGATTGGCGGATTGCTGCCTGACGGGTCGCGGCGCAGAAACGCGTAGACGCTGTTGTCAGCATCCTGGCACTCCACCCATTCAAAGCCATCATGCGTAGTATCGCCGACGAATAATTGCGGATGGTCGCGATAAAACCGGTTCAGTTCGCGACAATGAGACTGCAATTGCAGGTGGCCATCCTGTTCCAACAGGTGCCAGTCCAGCGACCGGTCCTCGCGCCACTCATCTATCTGACCGAACTCCTGACCCATAAACAACAGCTGCTTGCCAGGATGCGCAATCATAAAGCTGAGGTATAACCGCAGGTTTGCCCGCTGCTGCCACTCATCTCCCGGCATTTTGCCCAGCAAGGACTGCTTGCCGTGCACCACTTCATCGTGGGAGATCGGCAGGATGAAGTTCTCCGACCAGGCATAGACCATGGCGAAGGTCAGCAGTGAGGCGTGATGCTTTCGGTGTATCGGGTCTTCAGCGATGAACCTCAGCGTGTCGTTCATCCAGCCCATGTTCCATTTGAAGTTGAAACCCAGGCCGCCGGCGTCGGGCGGGTTGGTTACGCCAGGAAATGCCGTCGATTCTTCGGCTATCGACAGGATGCCGGGGTAGTAGCGGAATATAGCCTGGTTGTACTGCTGCAGAAATTCGATGGCCTCGAGGTTTTCGCGGCCGCCGTACTGGTTCGGTATCCACTCGCCAGCCGGTCTGCTGTAATCGAGGTAGAGCATCGACGCAACAGCATCCACGCGCAGCCCGTCGATATGATAGTACTCGAGCCAGAAAAGCGCATTCGCGACGAGAAAATTGCGCACTTCGTTGCGTCCGTAATTGAACACCTTTGTGCCCCACTCGACGTGCTCGCCGCGGCGCGGATCTGAATGCTCGTACAGATAGGTTCCATCGAAGCGGGCAAGTGCAAAGTCATCGCGCGGGAAATGCCCCGGTACCCAGTCCATTATCACGCCAATGTCGTTCTGGTGGCAGCGATCGATAAAGCGCATCAGCTCATGCGGAGAACCGAATCTCGAATTGGCGGCGTAATAGCCCGTCACCTGGTAGCCCCACGAGAGATCCAGCGGATGCTCTGCCAGCCCCATCAGCTCAATGTGCGTGTATCCCAGGTCGCGCACATATGGAATAAGCCGGTCGCCAAGCTCGTTCCATGAGAAAAACTCGCTCCCATTCCGGCCCCATGACCCCGGATGTACCTCATAGATATTTACTGCTGCCTTCAGCGGATCGGATTCTTCGCGCCGCGTAATCCAGTCCGCATCATCCCATTCATAGCCCTCCAGGTCGGTGACTATTGAACAGGTTCCCGGACG
The DNA here is from genome assembly GCA_013003425.1 of Gammaproteobacteria bacterium. NCBI lineage: Bacteria > Pseudomonadati > Pseudomonadota > Gammaproteobacteria > Gammaproteobacteria bacterium. The sequence continues at coordinate 70,386 of JABDJB010000078.1, forward strand.
CACCTCCATACCGAATCCGTACGGATCGCACTTGACGCGAATCTGGTTATCAAAACCCAGTATTTCAAATTTGTATTTCTCGCCGGCATCGACGCCCGGGACGAACAGCTCCCAGACTCCGCTACTGTCGCGCGCATGCATTGCATGCCGGCGCCCGTCCCAGAAGTTGAAGTCTCCGACGATGCTGACCCGACGCGCTGTCGGCGCCCATACCGCAAACAGCGTGCCCTTCACGCCTTCGCGCTCGCACAGATGTGCTCCCATCTTCTTGTAGATATGGTGATGCTTGCCGGCACCAAACAGGTACAAATCGAGCTCGCCCAGCTCCGGTGCGAAGTAATAATGATCGTAGCGCTGCTCGGAGCGGCCATTCTTGTAGGTCAGTAGCAGCTGGTAGGGCCTAAGTGGCGGTGACGGCTCGACCACCAGCTCGAAAAGCCCTGCCGGGTGCAGCCTGCGCGTTGGCAGTGGCTCACCATCTCCGTCCCAGACCACGCTGACGTCCTCGGCTTCGGGTTCGAAGATCCGGACTACCCAGCGCTGGTCATCTCCCGACCCAATTTCGTGAAAACCAAGCACAGACCTGGGATTGGCATGACTGCTGCTGACAATACGTTCAATATCATCGCTGCTGAGTTCCGGGCCGGTCATCGTGTTACTCCGGGACGACGGGCGCTATTTTCCAGATCCTGCTGGCGTACTCGGCGATTGACCGGTCACTGGAGAATGGCCCCATATTTACCATGTTGAGAACAGCCTTGCGCGTCCATTCGTCGGGATTGCTGTAAAGATCGTCTACTTCGTTCTGGCTCCGTACGTAAGCCTCATAGTCTGCCAACACCAGGAAATGTTCGCCGTCGTGCAGCAACTGATCGATAAGGCCGCGAAACTCGTCCGCCTGGTTGGGACTGAAATAGCCCGATGCAATCAGCTCCAGCGCGGCGCTTAGCTCCGCATTTTGGGCGGCGATTTCTGCCGGACGGTAGCCTGCTTCGCGCTGCGCAAGTACCTCGGCAGCCGTCATACCGAAGATAAAGATGTTGTCTGCGCCAACCGCATCCATGATCTCGATATTCGCGCCGTCGAGGGTGCCGATTGTCAATGCGCCGTTCAGGGCCAGCTTCATGTTGCCGGTTCCCGAAGCCTCCATTCCTGCGGTTGAGATTTGCTGGGACAATTCGGCTGCCGGGATAATTTTCTGCGCTATTGTCACGCTGTAGTCCGGGACAACCACCAGCTTCAACATGTCGGACGTGTCCGAATCATTGTTGATCACACGAGCTATGTTGTTTGCCAGCTTGATAATCTGCCGCGCCACCATGTAAGCAGGGGCCGCTTTGCCGGAAATAATGACCGTGCGCGGTATCCGATACGCGGCCGGATCCTGTTTGAGGCGCTGGTATCGCGTAACAACGTAAAGCAGATTGAGAAGCTGGCGTTTGTACTCATGAATACGCTTGATTTGCACATCGAACATGGAATCCGTGCGCACGGTTACTCCCAGCGTGTCATCTAAATAGCGGGCAAGACGCTCCTTGTTACGATGCTTGATTGCGGCGAACTGCGCACAAAATTCCGGGTCGGACGCCAGCGGCTCCAGTTTCTTCAGGCGACTCAGATCGCGCTCCCAACCCGACACCCGGGTGCCCGCCAGCTCGGCAAGTTCGGGGTTTGCTTCATTCATCCAGCAGCGCGGCGAAATACCGTTGGTTACATTAGTGAACTTACCGGGGTAGTAGGCATGGAAATCAGCAAAGACGGAGCTCTGCATCAGGCCCGAATGAATTTCGGCAACGCCGTTCACTGTATGGCTGCCGACGATTGCCAGGCTGGCCATGCGAACATTGCGGGTAGCCTCGTCGATTAACGACATCCGGTTCATGACCTCTGTGTCATGGTCATACTTTTCGGCCACATCCTCCATCAGATGCCGGTTTATCGTGAATATTATTTCCATATGGCGTGGAAACAATCTCTCGAAGGTTGCCACTGGCCAGGCCTCCAGGGCCTCCGGCAGAAGGGTGTGATTGGTGTAACTGAACACGGCGGTGGTTATTTCCCAGGCGCGTTCCCAACTGTATCCGTGTTCATCGATACAGATGCGCATCAGCTCCGGTATGGCGAGCGCCGGATGCGTATCATTCAGCTGAATGGAGACCTTGTCGGCAAGGTTGTCCAGGCTCTGGTGCCGGGCGAGATGCTGACCGAGGATGTCCTGCAAACTCGCGCAGACAAAAAAGTACTGCTGCCGGATACGCAGCTCCCTGCCCTGCTCGGTGCGATCATCCGGATAGAGCACCTGCGACAGGTGCTCGGCGGCATTCATTTCCGACATGGCTTCGGCATGTTGCCCGGCGTTAAACAAGGACAGATTAAAATCGCTCGACGCCTGGGCTGACCACAGCCGCAGGTGGTTTACGGTGCTGGAATAGCCCGGCACCGGAAGATCGTAGGCAACCGCGATGAACTCGTGTGCATCGACCCAGTCACGACCGGCGTCATCGGCATCGTCACGCGCTACGACACGCCCGCCGAAACGAACCGGATAGCGCAGGTTCTCCCGCGCCAGTTCCCACAGGTGCTGATAACGCAGCCAGTTATTGGGGCGTTCGATCTGCTCACCATCAGGACCGAATGCCTGGCTGAAAATGCCGTAGTCGTAACGTATGCCATAGCCAAAGCCCGGTAACTGCATTGTTGCCAGCGAATCGAGAAAACAGGCAGCAAGCCGGCCCAGCCCGCCATTTCCAAGCCCTGCATCCGGTTCCACGGCGCACAGCTCTTCCAGCTCGCGACCGAGGTGCGTTAATGCGGCACGCAGCTCGCTTTCCATGTTCAGGTTCAGCGCCGCGTTGGCAAGGTTGCGCCCCAGCAGGTATTCCAGCGACAGATAGTAGACTCGCTTGCAGTCTGCTTCGTCATAAGCCCTCTGAGTGCGCAGCCAGCGCATCATGATTCGATCACGCAGCGCCCGGGTGACGGCGTTGTACCAATCCCGGTCACTGGCCGCAGCGGCGCTCAGGCCCATCCGGCTCAGCTCACCGATAATTGATTCGCGCAGACCACCCGCGTCCATTGCCGGCTCGGTGGGTCTCAAATCTATTTTTGCTTGTTCGTCGTTCACTGGTCAGCCGCCCAATAAACATCAACGGGTACCTGCCGCTGATGCAGTATCGCCCTTACCGGCATTGCTTTCTGATCATCCCCGGCCAGTGCTTCCTGGTATACCTGCCACTTCGCGCTGCCACGTAACAGGAGAACAATTCTTCGGGCCTTCAACAGCTGCCGCAATGACAAGGTCAACCTGGCCTGCTCCACACCGGTGGGTGCTACTGCCACACAGCTACGGTCTCCCGTCATCGCCTCATCCAGACCATCGGCATGCGGGAACAGCGAAGCCGTGTGACCGTCTGTTCCCATACCCAGGATTGCTACGTCCCAGCGGGAATTCAGTTCGTCCAACTCACTACTGACCCGGTCTGCCTCGGCGGCGATAGTGTCGGCAGACTTTGCCATCGAAACCATTGCGACGCGCGGCTCAGCCGGCAGGAGTTCGCGCAGCAACATTCCCTCGTTGCTGGCGTCATCGCTCGGCTCCACCCAGCGTTCATCCGACAGGCATAGTTGCAGCGCTTCCCAGGGCAGCGGCAACTCGCGCAGGACGTTATACAACGGCACGGGTGTGCTGCCACCGGACAAGACTATTGCGGCGCTACCGTTCTCCTCTACGGCAGTTTCAACCAGGTCCCACAGCTGCGCAGCCAGGGCAACCGTAAGCTCGTCAAAATGCGCGAACCTGCTTTCGCTGTTTACCTGCAGCTGGTTGGTCATCAGCGTGATCCCGCATCCCATTCGCGTCCATCACGTGCCAGCAGCGAAGCCGCCTCAGTCGGCCCCCAGGTCGAGGCAACGTAGCGTTCCGGGCTGCGTCCCTGCTTACGCCAGCGGTCTGTAATCGGCTCAACCCATTCCCAGGCGGCTTCGAGTTCGTCACGACGAACGAACAACGTGGCCCGTCCGCGCACGGCATCGAGCAGCAGACGTTCGTAAGCGTCCGGCACATGATCCACGCCACGCTGATCTTCATCGAGGTGCAGCGACAAATCGCGCACATCCATCCCCGTCCCGATTCTTTTTCCTGACAGCTGCAATCGAATTTCTTCTTTCGGTTGCAACCTGATCGTCAGTTTGTTGGCCGGGATATCGGTCGCGCCGAATATCGAGTGCGGCACATCCTTGAACTGCACAACAATTTTGGACACCTGTCGTTCCAGCCTTTTGCCGGTACGCAGATAAAACGGCACCTTCGCCCAGCGCCAGTTATCTATATAGGCCTTCATCGCGACAAATGTTTCTGTCGTTGAAGCATCGTCAACGTCGACCTCGTCGACATATGACGGCACCGGCTGCCCGTCAACGGCGCCCGCCTGGTACTGGCCACGAATAACGTACTTGTCGACATCACGACCTGTTATAGGGCGTAACGAACGAATCACTTTGAGCTTTTCGTCACGCACCACGTTGGGCTCGATGCTCGGCGGCGGCTCCATCGCGATAATGCACAGCAACTGCAGCAGGTGACTTTGCACCATATCTCTCAGGGCGCCGGTATTGTCATAGGTGCCGGCCCGCGTGCCGACTCCGATATTTTCAGCGACAGTTATCTGGATATGATCGACATAAGTCGAATGCCACAGCGATTCAAACATGGTGTTGCCGAATCGCAGCACCATGAGGTTTTGCACCGGCTCCTTGCCCAGATAGTGGTCGATACGAAATACCTGGCTTTCATCGAAGCAGGTCAACACCTGTTCGTTAATAGCCCGCGCGCTTTCCAGATCATGACCCAGCGGTTTTTCCAGCACAACGCGTGACTGGTCTGTAATCAGGCCGCCGTCCCTCAGCGTCTCGCAGATGGGAGCGAAAATTCGTGAACCGGTCGACAGGTAATAAATTCGTACCCGGTCCGGGTACTCCGCCAGCTTTTCTGCCAGACCGGCGTAGGTGTCCTTCTTGAAAGCATCAATTGTAAAGTAGTCGATACGCTCGAGAAATTCCCGCCACTCAGGACCCGCCCGGTCCGCTGCGGGGATGAATCGTTCAGCAGCTGCCTCGACCATGCCGATAAATCCGTCGCGATCGAGCTCTGATCTCGAGGCACCCAAAATGCGGCCGGCTGGCAGCTCGCCATCGCGGCAGCGGTAATACAGGGCTTTAAGCAACTTGCGCATGGCCAGGTCGCCCGTAGCGCCAAATATGACCATGTCAAATTCCTGCAAAGATTCGTTCAAACCGGTATCCCCTGCCGTGGTGGTGGCGCAAGTATACCGACTGCTGGCAATCCCGCCAGCAACGGCGAGGCCGCAGCAGGTATCATGATGCACATCCCCTGAGCTGGAGATCCCGACTATGGCATCGCTGAATCCCGCCGTTGCGGAGGTGACGACCCGAATCTGCAGGCGTAGCGAGAAGGCGCGTACCAGCTATCTCGAGCATATCGATGGCTGGCGCCGACGTGGTCCGCGCCGTGCCATCCTCGGCTGCACCAATCTTGCACATGGCTATGCAGCAGAAGATGCCGGCAGCAAGGAGCTGCTACGCAAACTCAGGCAGCATCCTAATGTTGCCATCGTATCGGCTTACAACGACATGCTCTCGGCGCACCAACCGCTGCGAGATTACCCCGAGCAGATAAAGCAGACGCTGCTGGAAAATGGCGCAACGGCGCAGTTTGCCGGTGGCGTGCCGGCGATGTGCGATGGTGTGACCCAGGGTCAGCCGGGAATGGAGTTGTCATTATTCAGTCGTGATGTCATTGCAATGGCAACCGCGGTAGCGCTGTCGCACGAGATGTTCGACGGCGCTCTGATGTTGGGCGTGTGCGACAAGATCGTGCCGGGCCTGCTGATTGCTGCACTTCGCTTCGGCCATTTGCCCGTGATATTTCTGCCGGCCGGGCCGATGACTTCCGGAATATCCAACAGCGAGAAAGCGCATACCCGCGAGTTATATGCAGAGGGCAAAATCGACCGCGAGGAACTGCTGAGGTCAGAAGAAAAGTCCTACCACAGTGCCGGCACATGCACGTTCTATGGCACCGCAAACAGCAATCAGATGCTGATGGAAATTATGGGGCTGCATATTCCAGGCGCGGCCTTTTTCAACCCACATACGCCAATGCGGTCAGCGCTGAATGCAGCGGCTGCAAAGCGCGTCATCGAGATTACTGCTCTCGGCGATGAATACCGTCCGGTCGGGAAGATAATTGACGAACGTAGCATTGTTAATGCCATTGTCGGACTACTTGCAACGGGCGGGTCGACTAACCACACGCTGCACCTCATAGCTATAGCGCGAGCCGCCGGCATCCGCATTGACTGGAACGACTTTGCACAGCTGTCAGACACCGTCCCGTTACTGGCCCGTGTCTACCCGAATGGCAAGGCCGACGTAAACCACTTTCACGCTGCCGGCGGACTCGGCTGCATCATTCGCCAGCTGCTGGATGCGGGCATGCTGCATGCCAATGTAAACACGGTCATGGGTGAAGGGCTCGACTACTATGCCCGTGAACCGGTGCTGGACAATGAAACGCTAGCATGGCGAGAGTCCCCGGCCAGGGGGCTGGATGACAATATTATAGGTAGCATCACAACACCTTTTGATTCCACCGGGGGTATCCGATTGCTGACCGGAAACCTGGGCCGCGCGATTTTCAAGACGTCGGCCATTCCGCCGGACCGAAACGTTGTTGAAGCACCCGCGCGGGTATTCGATCGTCAGGAAGATGTCATTGCGGCATTTACCGCCGGTGAATTTACCGAGGATGTAGTCATCGTCGTTCGCTTTCAGGGCCCCGCTGCCAACGGCATGCCGGAATTGCACAAGCTGTCGCCGCCACTCGGCGCGCTACAGGAACGCGGGTTGCGGGTTGCACTGGTTACCGACGGGCGCATGTCTGGCGCCTCCGGAAAATTCCCCGCCGCGATTCACCTGACTCCCGAGTGCGCAGCCGGTGGCCCGCTGCAGCGCGTCCGTGACGGTGACGTCATTCGCGTTGATGCCCGCAACGACAGTCTGGAAGTACGGGTCAGCGATGCCGAACTGGAACAGCGCGAGCCTGCAACGGTGCCGCAGCCGGCCGGCGGCCTTGGCCGCGAGCTGTTCCAGGTTTTCCGCAGTGCCACCAGTGATGCCGAAAGTGGTGCATTATCTGTTCTCGAAGATATGTACCCATCAGTCGGATGAGGCAGTAAACGAGCAGGCTTATGGAAACCAGCGAACAGAGCTTCGAATACCTCAAGTTCGTTCCCGCCGAAGCCGCGGGTGGCGCCAGGCTGCTACGCGGTCATGCGGCTGTATTTCCTTACAGCAGGTTCTGCCCGACCGGTGGCATCAAGCCTGCGAACATGGAGGATTACCTGGCACTGGACAATGTCGTATGTGTCGGTGGATCATGGCTGGCGCCGCGTGACCTGGTTGCGACCGGCGATTGGGGGGCCATCGGTAAGCTGGCCACAGCTGCAACACGACAGTAAAGTTGGGCGCTTATGGGACTGGCAATAGAAAAAGACAGTTTCGAGGAATGGGAGTTTGACCGTTTCGAGCGTCGGCTGTACGAGAACCTCGAAGCCCTCGAATTGTTGCTGCAGCGCGATGGCTTCGGCGAGGGCGAATCATCGATCGGTGCTGAGCTGGAGCTGCACCTTATTGATTCCGACGGCGCGCCGCTGACAGTCAATCGCGCAGTCTTGTCTGAACATATAGACGAGCGGCTGCAGCTGGAGCTCACCCGCTTTAACCTGGAGTACAACCTCTCGCCCGTGCCTTCCGCTGGCAAACCCTTTGGCGCCATTCAACAGGAAATGGAGCTCGCACTGAGCTCGCTCGACCGGCCGGTAGCTGAGCACGGCGGTCGCGTAGTGACCATAGGCATACTGCCAACACTGCGTCTCGAACAGTTGCAGAGTTCCGCCCTCACCGACCTGCCACGCTACCGGGCATTGTCTTCGGGCTTGCGGCGAATACGCCGGGCACCATTCCGAATCCGCATCGATGGTGACGAGCCACTCGATGTCACCTGTGATGACGTCACTGTGGAAGGCGCCAACACGTCCTTCCAGGTTCATCTGCGGGTCAACCCGGCTGATTTTGCCGACTATTACAACGCTGCCCAGCTGGCTACTGCGCTGGCTGTCGCGGTCAGCGGAAACTCGCCGATATTTCTCGAGCATCGACTGTGGGAGGAATCTCGTGTTGCCCTGTTCAAACAGGCCGTTGACGCCCGCAGTGCGAGCACCGGCGAATGGCGTCGTGCAGCACGGGTTCCATTCGGGCACGGCTGGGTTAGATCTGGTGCCTTTGAATTGCTCGCCGAGGCAGTGCGGCTTTATCCGCCAATCCTGCCTGTCTGCGACGACGAAGACCCATTGGAGGCAGTGAAAGCCGGGCGCATACCGCGACTGGCTGAATTGCGGCTGCAGCAGGGCACCGTATGGCAGTGGAATCGGGCCGTTTACGATCCGGCCTCAGGCGGCCACCTGCGCATCGAGTTTCGCGCGCTGCCGTCCGGACCCACGCCTCTCGATATGATGGCGAATACCGCCTTTATTGTCGGCCTGACCGCTGGGCTGTCCGGCCAGATCGAATCGTTGCTGCCCGCCTTCCCGTTCCGTTACGCCGAGTACAATTTCTATCGTGCCTCGCAGGACGGGCTGAAGGCACAGCTGTTGTGGCCGAAGGAACACGGAATTTCACCACGACAGATCGGCGCGGGAGACCTGGTCATGGAAATGCTGCCAGTTGCCCTGGAGGGGCTGTCGCAACTGGGCGTCGACTCGCAGGAAGCCGAAACCCTGATTGCGGTAATCGAGGAACGGGTGCGTAGCGGGCAGACAGCATCGCGGTGGCAAAAACGCACACTGCAAAAACTGGACAGTAATATGGAACGGCGCGACGCTCTGGCCGTTATGCTTTCACGCTATGTGGATCTGTCACACAGCGGCCTGCCGGTAAGCGACTGGCCGATAGACAGCTAGCTGGTTCTCAATCAGGCCGAGTCTGCCTGGTCGTCCTCAACAGGCTGGTCCAGCACCGTGGTATCCCGCCACTCGGAAAGTTCCGCTGGTTCATGAGCCTCAACGCGGCTGTTGCGGTCGTGGAATACCAGCTCATGATAGCCAAGCGCAATGCGATCACCGTCGTTGAGCATGCAGCGCTGGATCTTGTGCCGGTTGACGTATACGCCGTTGGTACTGTTGAGGTCCTTAACCCAATAGCGGCTGTCATGGTCCATCACAACCTGCGCATGATGACGACTGATGTACTCGCTGACGATGGTGATGTCGTTATCCGAATCACGCCCGATCATCACGCGTGTATCTTCCAGGGCGATCTCGCCGGCAGGCTGGCCTCTTTCATACAGGCTCAGCCGGACACCAGCAGTATCGTCAGCCTGTTCGTCAATGTCGACCAGATCCGGGTCGGCTTCCGCCACGTGCTCCAGCTTCAGCTCCTCGATAGCCGTTGCCAGTATTTCGGGCGTGATACGTAAACTGTCCTCGACGTAGGCTGCCGTCATCGCGGTGTCGCAAAGATTGACGATCAGTCGTGGCACGCCACCGGTGTGGCTGTAGATCAGGGGATAAACAGCATCATCGAACGGCGACTCGGGGCAGCCGGCCTCCTCCAGCCGATGACGGATCATCCGTATGGTGCTTTTCTGGTCCAGCGGCTCGAGGTGCGCGCTGCACGTAACGCGCTTTGCCAGCAGCTTCAGCTCCCTGTCCCGCAGCCGTTCAGTCAGCGAAGGTTGCCCGACGAGGATGACACTGATCAGCTTTTCGCTGTCAGCATCAACATCGACAAGGTCAAGAACAATATCGAGCACAGCCTTGCTCAGGTTCTGCGCTTCCTCGATGATCAGTACGACCGGACGCTCGCGCACATTTTGTGCAAACAGGAAGTTATCGAGTAACCCCATCAGCCGGTCGCGACTTCGTTCGAACGGTTCAAAACCATACTGTGACAATACCGACTGCAGAAACTCCTGCGAATCAAGATTTGTCAGCGTGAGCCGGGCGACCGCCGCGTCATCGGGCATTCCTGCAAGCACGCGATTTACCAACGTCGTCTTGCCGCAACCGACGTCGCCGGTGACAACAACAAGTGCGTCACGTCTGGCCCATGCCTGTTCCATAGCCGCTTTTGCACGGCCGTGCTGCTCCGACAGATACAGGAATTCCGCATCCGGAGTCAGCCGGAACGGATGGTCCCTCAAATTGAAGTGTTCCAGGTACATGATCCTCGCGGGTTTGTTGTCTTGTCGCCGCTGCATCTATATTAGCAGGGCAAGGCGGTCGATTCGCAGGCGGTTTGGCATAAATGTGTGCTTTTCCCGCCGTTTTTCACCGGCGAGTTGCCTGTTATGGTTACGCTACCCGGCTGGAGTCACAACGACATGACAGGCAGACCCCGCTCGATACTGCTCCTGGCGACGCTGATGCTGGCCGCAATCCCGGCGCTGGCCGACAGCCTGCTGGTAAACGTTAATGGGTATACCTGGAGTGCCGACGGCGCTTTGCAGCGCTTTGGCGCATTGCGCTTTGACGCTGACGGTGCGGTAACCGCCACTTACGCTGCCGGCCAGCATCCGGCCGACACCGGTGCGGCAATGCTGGACGGAGGCGGACGCACGCTGATACCAGGGCTCATTGATGCACACGGGCACGTACTCAACCTTGGTCTGCTGCGCAGCCGGGTCGACCTGACCGGTTCAAAGTCACTGTCTGAAGCGCTCCAGCGCATTGCCGCCTATGCCAGGCAGCATCCCGATGTTCCCTGGATTCTCGGCCGCGGCTGGAACCAGGAGCTGTGGCCGGAGCGGAAGTTCCCCAATGCCGGCGACCTCGATCAATTGCAGCTGGGCCGACCGATCTGGTTGCAGCGGATCGACGGTCATGCCGCCTGGGCTGACAGCCTGGCGATGAAAACCGCAGGCATTACGAAACGTACCCCTGACCCGCATGGCGGCCGCATCCTGCGTGACAGCCGGCGACGCGCAACGGGCATATTCATCGATAACGCCGAGGCCCTGGTCGATGCAGCGGTTCCCGCCCCGACGCCAGCGCAGCAACGCAAGGCGCTGCAGGTGGCCTTGCAGCAGTTAGCCAGTGTCGGACTGACCGGAGTACACGACGCCGGGATAGATCTTTCAACCGCCAGACTGTACCGAAAGATGGCAGCGGCGGGAGAACTGCCGATACGTGTTTATGCCATGTTGAGTGAGCAGGTATCTGAGGGTTTTGGCGCGCCACTGGTCGACGATGGACGTGGATTCCTGACGATACGCAGCATAAAGGTCTACCTCGATGGCGCCCTGGGCAGTCGCGGTGCTGCCCTGCTCGCACCCTACTCTGATGCCAATGACAATACCGGACTGTTGTTCCGTCAGACAGACAAATTTGCCGGGCTGGTCATCGCGGCCCAAGAGCGGGGTTTCCAGGTAAACGTTCACGCCATCGGCGATGCAGCAAACCGCGTTGCGCTGGACGGGTTTGCCGCGGCACCCGCTGCCACCGCCCTGCGCCATCGCATTGAGCATGCGCAGGTGATCGCGCTGTCGGATATCCCCAGGTTTGCCGGGCTTGGCATTATTGCGTCAGTGCAACCGACACATGCAACAAGTGACAAGAACATGGCCGAGGATCGGGTTGGCAGCAAACGCATACTTGGTTCGTATGCGTGGCGCCGCCTGCTCGATGCCGGCGCACGCATTGCAGCCGGATCTGATTTTCCTGTTGAACCGGAGCAACCCCTTTACGGGCTGCATGCTGCAGTCACCCGCCAGGACCGTGACGACCAGCCGCCGGGTGGCTGGTACAAGGAGCAGGCCCTGACCCTGGAAGAAGCACTACGCGCGTTTACCCTCGATGCTGCCTATGCCGCACACCAGGAACAACACCTGGGCTCACTCGAACCCGGCAAGCGCGCTGACTTTGTGCTGCTGGATCGCGATATATTTGCGCTGCCCGCAGCGCAGATCTGGCAGGCCCGGGTCAGCGAAACCTGGGTCAATGGCGTGTGCATCTACCAGGCACCGAATTGACCAGCACTGAACCGCTGCTGCTCGCGATTGATTTCGGCACCCAGAGCGTCCGTGCCATCCTGTTCGACCCCCACGGACACGAACATGCCACTTCTGCCGTAGCGATCAAGGAGCCGGATGCACCGCAACCCGGTTACGCCGAACAGGATGCCGACTATCTGTGGGATGCACTGTGCAGCGCCTGCCAGGGGGTATGGCAGGAGCCGTCGTACAAAAGCCGTGTCGCAGCCGTCGCCCTGGCCACCATGCGTGCCAGCATGGTACCGGTTGATGCTAACGGGACCGCTTTGCGGCCAGTCATCGCCTGGCCCGACCAGCGACGCACCCGCGGCGTGCCACCGGTCGGCGGGCTGCAGGGGCTTGGGCTGCGACTGGCCGGCGTGGCCGATACGGTTGCCTATTTCCAGGCCGAAGCGGAGGCAAACTGGCTCGCAACTCATGAGCCCGATAACTGGCGGCGCACGGCGCGCTACCTGATGTTGTCCGGTTACTTCGTGCGTCGGTTGACCGGCGAGTTTCGTGACTCAAGCGCGGCGCAGGTCGGCTATGTCCCATTCGATTTTCGCCAGCGCCGCTGGGCACGCAGCTCAAGCTGGAAATGGCGCGCATTGCCATGGTTAAACCCGGACCTGCTGCCGGAACTGGTTCATCCGGGGCAAACGATTGGACCGGTCAATGCCATCGCAGCCGCCGCCACCGGGATTCCGCAGGACACGCCGCTGATCGCAGCGGCCGGTGACAAGGCATGCGAAGTGCTTGGCACCGGCGCGATTGAAGGCGATGTTGCCTGCCTGTCCTATGGCACTGCCGCGACCGTAAATGTTGTATCGACCAGGTACGTTGAGCCGATACCACTGGTACCCCCTTATCCGGCTGCATTACCTGACGCCTGGAACCTGGAAATCCAGATCAGTCGTGGCTTCTGGCTGGTGAGCTGGTTCAAATCTGAATTCGGGCAACCGGAAACAGAGCGGGCGGCGCAAATTGGGGTCGCACCCGAAGTGTTGATGGACGATTTGCTCCACAAATCGGTGCCCGGTGCCATGGGGCTGCTGGCACAGCCGTACTGGTCGCCGGGCCTGCGCTCGCCCGGTCCGGAAGCACGTGGCGCAATTGTCGGATTCTCTGCGGTTCATACGCGCGCCGATATTTATCGTGCGCTGCTGGAAGGCGTAATGTATGCGCTGCGCGAGGGCAAGGAACGCATCGAGCGTCGCGCCAGTTGCCGGATCGATCGCCTGCATGTTGCCGGCGGCGGGTCTCGCGGCGACAGCGTTATGCAGCTGACTGCTGATATTTTTGGCCTGCCGGCTGCCCGTCCGCATACCAGTGAAACATCAGCGCTTGGAGCGGCAATCATTGCCGCGGTTGGTGCAGGCATTTACCCGGATTTTCGCCAGGCTGTTGCCGCGATGACCCGGACGGGTGATGTTTTCGACCCACAGCCCAATACCAGCGAGCTGTACCAGGCACTGTACAGCGAAACCTACCTGCCGCTGTACAGCCGGCTCAAGCCCATTTACCGCAGAATGCGGACGCTGACGGGATTCAGGCCGTAGTGGCATAATTGCCCGATGACGCGCTACACCCACAGCATCCTGTTTTTCTTCGCAATCGCCCTGGCCCTTCTGTGCAGCTCGGTGCTGATGCTGTACCTGCAGCGGGTATGGGACGGGGCCTCTTTTGGCGCCCTGACCGGAACCGCGCTCGTGGTTGCAGTGTTACCTCCGCTGGCGGGCTCCCTGGCGAGCCTGCGACTGGTTCGCTGGCAGCAGCCCGCCACGGCCTGGGCGGTCTGCTTCGGGGTCCTTGTCATAATCACCGGCGCGGTCGCCAGCCGTCTGTTCTGACGTCGGGAAATCTTACAGCACGCTATAAAGCTGACTTTAAGAAAGTTATATAAGCCTCTGAATTAACGGGCTTATAAAGCTTGCTGGCACGTTTGTTGCTCCATTCAGGGCATGAACAGACCACAAGCCAGTGACTTAGCTTCGGGGCGACGCTTTGCCGATGATCGCCGTCTATCCCTCCAGGCGGTTAATCTGCGGCATCTTGGGCTGCAGGGACGGCGCCAGTCACCGCGTCGGGCCGAGGAAAACGGCGGCGGCTACGTCGACTGGTATGAGCCGCAGCTGGCGCTGCTCGGTATCGCCATCATCCTGTGCTCCTGCCTGGATGCCTTTTTCACCATCAACCTGATGCAGGCAGGCGCTGTGGAACTGAACGTCCTCATGGCCCGCCTGATCGAGACCGATATCCAGAATTTCGTCAACGCGAAAATCGCCCTGACCTGCCTGTGCGTCACGCTGCTGGTGATACACAAAAATTTCCGTGTATTCATGGGAATGAGCGTCAAGACGCTGCTGCAATGGATCCTCGTCGGCTACGTGACGCTTATCGGCTGGGAGCTATTCCTGCTGAGTAACCCGCCGGTCTGAAAGCTGCTGTAGCGAACCAAATCCGGCTGAAACGCTCTATCATTGATACCTCGCCAGCCGGGAGGCATCGATGTTGCGACAATTAGCCTTTTTTCTGCCCGTTTTCGTTGCGGGAATTGTCCTGGGCGCGTGGGCACGTGAGCCCGCTGAACCGGTCCCGCAGTCCGCACGTGATTTCGATCACGCAGCCGACTACCAGCGGCTGGAAACGATGATCACATCGCTCACCGAGATCGTTAACCTCGAAGTCGCGGAGAGACGCCGGCTGGAGGAACAACTGTCGAACCTGAATGACAAGGTTGCCGGCCTGGTGGGTGAAAGCGCGGAGCGTCGCCAGGCGGCGGCGAAAACGGAAACTTCCACCACCCGGTCCGCCGCCCCGAAACCCGTCGAGCGTCGGGTCCCCGGGGAAGTCGATGCAGCGCGGTTCGAGGCGGCCGGATTTGCCCCGGATGTGGCGCAGCGTCTGAAGCGTGATATGGACCAGATTGCGCTGGACCGGCTGTTTCTTCGCGACCAGGCTGTGCGTGAAGGCTGGCTCAATTCCAGCCGCTACCGCGAACAGCTTCGCGCGCTCAACCAGCGGCAGGAGGACCTGCGCAAGGACCTCAGTCCGGCAGACTACGATCGTTACCTCTACGCGCTCGGTCGCCCCAACCGGATCGTGATCAGCTCGGTTCTATCGGGATCGCCTGCCGATACGTCCGGGCTGCAGCCGGGGGACGCGATTCTCAGCTACAACGGCAACAGGGTTTACTCGCCGTCCGAAATTCGCCGTGAAACCAGCCGCGGCGATGCCGGCAGCGTGGTCCCTGTCGAGGTGCTGCGCAACGGACAAACCGAGGTAATTTACCTGCCGCGCGGCCCCCTCGGGGTAAATATGTCGTCTCTCAGTGCCCGCCCCTGAGGCGCGAACCAGGTCCTTCAAAAGCGGCTACGGCACGGGCATAGTGTGGCTGCCGAGAAGCAGGGAGACAGTGTGTCCAACGTCATTATCATGACCGCCGGTCTGGCGGGCAGCTCTGTCCTTACCGGGCTGGTAGCCCGGGCAGGCTACTGGACCGGTCGCGAGACTTTCAGGAAGGCCGACTACAACACCTACGAAAATCATCGGCTGATCGAGCTGAACCAGTCGTTATTCAAGGAAGTTGGATTTGATGGCAATTACACTGAAATTTTTCCCGGCTGGGTGATCGACGCCCTGCAGCACAAGGCAGACAAGATAGACGCAGGACCGTTCCTGGAGTTCATCGCAGAATGTGATCGCAACGGGCCGTGGATCTGGAAGGATCCGCGCCTCAACCTGACCATGCAAACCTGGGCACGATGGCTCGATCTGGAAAACATGCGCTTTCTCATGATAAGCCGGGAGCTGGGTCAGAGCTGGATCTCTTCGACCCTGCGCCGGCAAATCCAGACCTACCGCTACCACGCCGTTTACAACGATCGCGTCAGGCGTGCCATTCAGGCGTTTTTTGACCGGCACGGATTATCTCACCTGCCTATCATTTACGAGGACCTGATCGTGCACCCGGAGGACACGATCGACAAGCTCAATCAATACATCGGCACCAGTATCAGTATCGAAGACCTGAAGCAGATTTACTTCCGGGATTTATACAAGCGCCAGCATGGTTTGCGCAACATGACCAAGGCGACGATGATTTATCTGAAAAACTATCGCGCGCGGCGCTTTCTGGATTACGTTCCACAGACTGCAGACTAGCCGAGCCATCCGGACAGGTCGCGTCCGGTCATCGCCGCGACCCGCTCAATATCATCGCAATACAATTCTCCCAGCCTGGCGCGCAGCTCCGGCTGCATAACCGGAGCCCGCCGGCTGTTGGCCGCCAACATCCAGTGCCCAAGCCGGCGTACAGGTCGCGGGACAAAGGCCGACACGCGATGGCGCATGAGTTTGCTGGTCAATACAATATTGAGTGGCCTGAAGCGTGGATAGCTCGCTACGTTGTGACGCCGGGCATAACTTTCCGAAACAAAATGCTCAATACCGATAAAATCGAAAATCGAACGCATTACGTTTTCAATATCGGACTTGATGTCATCAAAAAACACAACTTTCAGTCGATCGCCGAATACGCTTTGGTAAGCGCCTAGCTTGTCAGCGTAAAAGCCACCGGAAATATAGCGTGCTGCTGGATCAACGAAATCCTTCTCAGCGACCGGTTTTTCCCCCTCACGGATGTGCATCAGGTAGCCGGACCAGGCGCGTTCGCGTGGGTCCCGCAGCGAAACAAGGATCTTTGCGCTCGGTAATTTCTCGGCGATCCTGGCCGGCGCCATCGGGCTATCAAAATAAATTGGTGATGCTTCGAATGCCAGCTGATCATCGCCGGCTGCAGCGAAACACTCGCAATATTCCTCCCACGATCGAATCGGGAACGGCAGGTCTGGCCAGCCCGCCGCAACAACCGGATCGTCGAGCGCAAAGTAGTTCAGCTCCTTGTGCCGGGTTGCGAACACCCGCGGGTGTTCACTCAGGTATCGGTGCAGCGAAGTCGTGCCGCACTTGGCGGCACCGGCGATCAGGAAATCAGGCGTGCGTGGCAACAAGGGTACTTCCAGCGATTGCTCCGAGCGTCATAGCTTACACACCGCTGTAGCAGCGTGCATGGCAGCATGAAATCCATCCTGCTTTGCCGTAGGCTCTGCCAGCCTGATTGTCTCCGCAAGGACCGGATCCATGCAGCTGCCCGTGCACGACATAAAGATCCACTTACCCGAACAGGAAGTGGATGTAAGCGGCCTGGTGTTGCGGCCGGAGAACGCCCGATCAATGCTGGTAATCGGGCATGGGGCGGGCGCGGGGATGACTCATGCATTCCTCGACTCTCTCACTCAGTTGCTGGCAGCAGCAGACGTTGCAAGCCTGCGCTACAACTTCCCGTACAAAGAACACGGCGGCAAGCGCCCCGACCGCACCCGCGTCCTGACCGATACGGTAAAAGCGGCCGTATCCGCGGCACGCGAACACGCAGGTGCATTGCCGCTTTTTGCGGGCGGCAAGTCCATGGGCGGGCGCATGACCTCGTTACAGCTGGCGGAGGACGGTCTGGAAGGCGTTCAGGGACTGGTGTTCTTTGGCTTTCCGCTGCACCCGCCGGGCAAGCCCGGAAAAACCCGGGCAGATCATCTCGCACAGGTCCATACACCCATGCTGTTTCTGCAGGGCAGCCGCGACCGGCTGGCTGATATCGGACTGATGCGAAACGTCGTTACAGACCTGGGCTCCTTTGCCACACTGCACGTGATCGAAGATGCGGATCATTCGTTCGCCATGCTGAAACGGTCGGGTCGCAGTAATGCCGATGCGCTGGCGGAACTCGCCACACAAGCTGGTCAATGGATCGACAGCCAGCTGGATCAACCGCCCGCCTGAACCATTTCTGAACCTGCCCGGTTCGACCCCACCGTGTCACAGAAGTGTCGGCTTTCTGGCGCAATGACGCCGGAACACGGGTCCGCTTTTCCCGTTCTAATCCGGTAAGGCCCGCTGCAGGCGCCTTCTGCGGTGCCAGACAGCCTTCAGGCCGGTGGAATCGTGCTGCCAAAGCAGCTTTTTCCGGTGGTTAAACCGTGACTCTGGTCACGGAATGCAGCCGCAGCCGGACGGTAATTTATGTAAAGCCAGAGAACCTCTCTGGCCTGATGGATGACACACGGGCCGTGTCGTCCGCAGCTACGTAGCAGACGCAGGGGTAACCAGGCATGTTGACTGACGCACCAACGGCAAAATCATCGGCAAAGGATATTTTCAGCCGCCATCTGGCACGCTATGAACGGACGCAGGAAGATGTCATCTCGCTGCAGGAATATCTCGACATCTGTCGCGACGATCGCATGGTGTATGCGCACGCTGCCGAACGATTACTCGCTGCGATCGGCGAACCTGAGCTGGTCGACACGCGTGAAGACCCCCGCCTGAGTCGCATTTTTTCGAACAAGATCATAAAGCTCTACCCTGCGTTCAAGGATTTTTATGGTATGGAAGACACGATCGAACAGATTGTGTCGTACCTGCGTCATTCGGCCCAGGGCCTGGAAGAAAACAAGCAGATTCTCTACCTCCTTGGCCCGGTAGGCGGCGGCAAGTCTTCCCTCGCAGAAAAACTCAAAGCGCTCATGGAAGAAATGCCCTTTTATGCGCTGCAGGGATCACCGGTAAATGAAACGCCGCTGGCGCTGTTTGACCCCGATGAAGACGGCGCGATCCTCGAGGAAGACTACGGTATACCGCGTCGCTATCTCACATCGATCATGTCGCCGTGGGCCGTCAAGCGCCTGCAGGAGCACAACGGGGACGTGACAAAATTCAAGGTCGTGCGGCGCTATCCGTCACGGCTGCAGCAGGTTGCCATTGCGAAAACCGAGCCTGGAGACGAAAACAACCAGGATATCTCCTCGCTGGTCGGCAAGGTGGATATCCGCCAGCTCGAGCATTTTGCCCAGCATGACCCCGACGCCTACAGCTATTCGGGCGGCCTGTGCCTCGCCAACCAGGGCCTGCTGGAATTCGTCGAGATGTTCAAGGCCCCGATCAAGGTTCTGCACCCGTTGCTCACCGCAACGCAGGAAAGCAACTACTGCGGCACCGAGGGCATGGGCGCCATACCGTTTGACGGAATAATTCTTGCCCACTCCAACGAATCAGAGTGGCAGGCATTCAAGGGCAACAAGAATAACGAGGCTTTTCTCGACCGTGTCTGCATCGTCAAGGTGCCCTACTGCCTGCGTACGACAGATGAAATTCATATTTACGAGAAATTGCTGCGTGAGAGCTCCCTGTGCGAGGCACCGTGCGCTCCCGATACACTCAAGATGTTGTCGCAGTTCATGGTCCTTTCACGGCTCAAGGAACCAGAAAACTCCAGCATCTACTCAAAGATGCGTGTGTATGACGGCGAGAACCTGAAAGACACCGATCCAAAAGCCAAGTCTATTCGTGAATACCGCGACTATGCCGGCGTCGACGAAGGTATGAATGGTCTGTCCACCCGCTTTGCCTTCAAGGTGCTTTCCAAGGTTTTCAACTTCGATCATTCCGAAGTGGCGGCCAACCCCGTGCATCTGCTGTACGTCCTGGAGACACGCATTGCCAACGAGCAGTTTCCTCCAGAGGTCGAGGAACGGTACCTGAGCTATATGAAGGAATTCCTTGCGCCCAACTATGCGGAATTCATCGGCAAGGAGCTGCAAACCGCTTATCTCGAGTCATACCACGAGTACGGCCAGAACCTGTTCGACCGGTATGTGACCTACGCGGATTTCTGGATCCAGGACCAGCAGTATCGCGATCCGGATACCGGCGAGCTGCTCGATCGCAAGGCTCTCAACGAGGATCTCGAGAAGATCGAGAAACCAGCCGGCATCAGCAATCCCAAAGACTTCCGCAACGAGGTTGTCAATTTTGTTTTGCGTGCCCGTGCCAAGAATTCCGGCAAGAACCCCAACTGGACCAGCTACGAGAAACTGCGGGTAGTCATCGAGAAGAAGATGTTCTCGAAGACCGAAGACCTGCTGCCGGTTATCTCATTCAACCCGAAGTCGTCTGAAGACGACCAGAAGAAACATCGCGACTTTGTCGATCGGATGGTTGAGAAAGGCTATACACCCAAACAGGTTCGGCTGCTGTCCGAATGGTACCTGCGCGTCCGTAAAGCATCCTGAGTGGTAAGCACCGGGTGACACACGTTGTCGACAGGCGTCTCGATGGGCGCAACAAGAGTGCTGCAAACCGGCAGCGCTTTCTGCGCCGGTTCAAGAAGCAGCTCAAGCAGGCCGTGGCTGATGCGTCCGCGAAGCGGAGTATTACCGACATGGATCGCGGTGAGCAGATTACGATTCCTGCCGACGACATATCCGAGCCTATTTTCAGCCACGGGCGTGGTGGCAGCCGCGAAAACATCCACCCGGGCAATAAGGAGTTTATCCAGGGCGATCGGGTCGCGCGGCCACAGGGTGGCGGAGGTTCCGGTGGTGACGGCGAGGCGAGCGACTCCGGTGAGGGCGAAGATGAGTTTGTCTTTGAACTGTCACGCGACGAGTTTCTCGATCTGTTGTTCGAGGACCTGGAGTTGCCAAACCTGGTAAAACGCCAGCTGGCACGTGACCCGGAGTTCAAGCGAGTACGAGCCGGCTACACCAGCGACGGCATGCCATGCAATATCAATGTTGTGCGCTCACTGCAGCAATCCCTGGCCCGGCGCATCGCGCTGACGGCTGGGCCAACGGCACGGCTGCGCCAGGCTGAACGAGAGCTTGAAGCAAAGCTGGTCATAGCCGGCGAAGACAGCGAAGACGAGGATACAGCCACGCTGCGGGCAGAGGTAGATACGCTCAAGCGCCGCATTCGGGCGGTGCCGTTTATCGATACGTATGACCTGCGCTACAACCATCGGATCCAGCAGCCGCAGCCCAGCACGCAGGCAGTAATGTTCTGCCTGATGGATGTTTCCGGCTCAATGGACCAGGAACGCAAGGATCTCGCCAAGCGATTCTTTACTCTCCTCTACCTGTTCCTCCAGCGAAACTACGAGCGGATCGATGTGGTCTTTGTGCGCCACCATACCGTGGCGTACGAGGTCGATGAGGAAGAGTTCTTTTACGCCCGTGAGACCGGTGGCACGGTGGTGTCCAGTGCGCTGCACCTGATGCATGACATCGTGCGTGAACGCTACCCCAGCTCGCAGTGGAACATCTATGCCGCACAGGCGTCCGACGGCGACAACTGGCGCGACGATTGTCGCGGCTGCCGCAATCTTCTGGTCAGCGACCTGATGCCGCTGGTGCAGTATTTCTCGTATGTCGAGATAAAACCGCTCCGGCACCAGCTGCTGTGGCACGAGTATCAGAAAATTGCTGACGCGTTCCCGAATTTCGCCATGCAGCAAATCGACGGCGCCGGCGATATTTACCCGGTATTTCGCGAGCTGTTCAAGCGGGTCGAATCGTGAGCCGGGACAGCTACATTTCCACCAGCTCCGAGTGGACATTTCCGCTGCTGATGGCCTATGACGAAAAGCTGGGCGAAATCGCCGCGGAGTTCGGTCTGGATACCTACCCGAACCAGATCGAAATAATCACTGCCGAGCAGATGATGGATGCTTACGCGTCATCAGGTATGCCGATTGGCTACCATCACTGGTCGTACGGCAAGCAGTTCATGAACGTAGAGAAGACCTATCGGCGCGGCCGTATGGGCCTGGCTTTTGAAATAGTCATCAATTCCAACCCGTGTATTGCCTACCTGATGGAGGAAAACACGATGGCGATGCAGGCGCTGGTGATAGCGCACGCCTGCTACGGCCACAATTCTTTTTTCAAGGGCAACTACATGTTCCGCACCTGGACTTCGGCGGATGCGATCATCGATTACCTGGTCTTTGCCCGCAACTACATCAGGCAGTGCGAGGAGCGTTATGGCACTGACGAGGTCGAGAAGCTGCTTGATTCATGCCACGCGCTGATGAACCAGGGCGTTGACCGCTACAAGCGGCCTGCCCCGCTGTCGCTGGGCGAGGAACAGCAGCAACAGCGTGACCGGGCAGAGTACCTGCAGTCGCAAGTCAATGAGCTGTGGCGCACCGTGCCACAGCGGATGCGGGATGAAGAGCTGGCCGAGGAAGCACGCTTCCCGGCGGAACCACAGGAAAACCTGCTCTATTTTGTTGAAAAGCACGCACCGCTGCTGGAACCGTGGCAGCGTGAGATTGTCCGCATCGTGCGCAAAGTGGCGCAATACTTCTATCCGCAGCGCCAGACAAAAGTCATGAACGAGGGCTGGGCCTGTTTCTGGCACTACACGTTGCTGAACGAACTGTACGATCGCGACCTGGTCGACGAAGGTTTCATGCTGGAATTTCTGCAGTCACATACAAATGTGTTATCGCAGCCCGGCTTTGACAGCCCGTTCTACAGTGGATTGAACCCCTACACACTGGGCTTTCACATGATGATGGATATTCGTCGTATCTGTGAAGACCCGACAGACGAAGACCGATACTGGTTTCCCGATATCGCCGGCACCAACTGGAACGAAACACTCGATTTCGCCATGCGCAATTTCAAGGATGAGAGCTTTATTGCCCAGTTTCTGTCGCCAAAGGTAATCCGCGACCTGAAGCTTTTCGCCGTGCTCGACAATGATCAGCGAGAGGAACTGGAGATTTCGGCAATACACAACGAGCAAGGCTATCGCCGCCTGCGCGCCGCACTGGCTGACCAGCACAACCTGCACAGCCTCGAACCAAACGTGCAGGTGTACGAAGTACAGCATCGCGGTGACCGCTCCCTGACGCTACGTCACGACCAGTACCAGCGCCGCCCGCTGAACGACGACACGCTGGCAGAAATGATGCGCCACATGCACCGTCTGTGGGGCTTTCCGGTACGCCTGGAGACCTCTGATGACGGCGCGCGCTACGAGATGGCTGCGGAGTGCGGCTAGTCCCCTGACTTCAGCCCGCCGTTTTCGCGGGCAAACTGCAGCGCTGTTTCAAAGGCCCCTCGGGTAAACTCGAGCACTCTTGCGTAGGCTTCATCGCTCAGCTCGCGTGCATCATCATTGCTGCGATAGACGTTGATGAACTGGCGTTCCCGCTCAAGCTGCAGCGGCAGACGACCTATGCCCCAGTTCTGCAGCACGCCCCAGGCCTCAGGGTTGTAGGTACGCAACATCCGCAGCACAAACGGTACCGGGTCGTTGCGCGCGACCAGGGAAGCCATGCGCAGGATCGTCTCGAAAGGCAGCGTTGCGGTGCCCGACTCTACCGCCTCGAGCAGGCTGGCATCGCGCATATCCAGCGCACTGGCCAGGTCCTTGACGGTCAGCCCGGCAACCTCGCGCAGGTCACGCAGATAGCGGCCTGCGTCGTACATCATTTTCAGATGATCAGGCTGGAACTCACCGGGTTCGCGCTTTTCCGCCAGCACTGCCCGCGCCACACGCAGTGGCACCTCGCTGGTGCGTGAAGCGAGCTGCAGCGCGCTCTGGGTCATGGCAGCGGCAACCGCTGTCACCAGTGCACCGATTTGTACGTCTTCGTCGCCCCGGGGCTCGTCAGTACCGTCGTTTTTTTTGTCTTCCGTTGTCATTCTACCTGTCCCGCTGGCGGCCAACTAACAGTACTCCAAGGTAACCCAGCCCCGCCAGCACAATAATTGTCGCACCTGCCGGCAGGTCCGGGCCATACGACAAGGCCAGCCCGGCAATTGTGAGCAGCGCCCCGATGATCGAGGCCCGCACCATCATTCCCGACAGGGTCGAACTGAACTGGCGTGCGATTGCCGCCGGCAGCGTCAACAGGGCAATAACCAGGATCAGCCCCACTACTCGTATCAGCACCACGATGGTGAGCGCGACAAGCACCAGCAGCAGCAGGTAGTAGAACGACACGTTCAACCCGCGCGCCCGCGCGAATTCCTCATCGAAAGCTACCGCGAGAAATTGCCGGTAGAACAGCAGAACCACTACAACAATAATTGCGTTGAGCGCAGCCAGGAAAATCAGATCGGCGCGATTGATCAGCAGGATATTGCCGAACAGATAGCCCATGAGATCGGCTGTATAACCCGGCGTTTGCGAAATAAACAACACACCGACAGCCATTCCTACAGCCCACAGGGCAGCAATTATTGTGTCCTCTTCCTCGCCAAAGCGCAGCCGTACCCAGCCAATGATCAGTGCGGCAATTACCGCGGCCACCAGTGCGCCCAGCAGCGGGCTCTGGCCGAAAAAGTACGCCACCCCCATGCCACCCAGCAGCGCGTGAGCGATACCGCCGGCCAGCAAACCGAGACGCTTGACCAGAACATAGGGGCCGATGATGCCGCATGCCAGGCTGGCGAGCAGCCCGCCCGCCAGCGCGTACTGCAGAAAGCTGTGATTTACCAGTGCGGCGGCAAAGTCGCTCATACGAGGTCTCCGCCAGCAGCACTGTGATCAATAACGCGCACACCGTGCCCGTATAGATCATGCAGCACTTCCGGCGTAATTTCGGCAGTATGATGACAGGCCACCGTCTGGTTGACGCAGGCCACTCGCGAGACATAGGCGGAAACAAAGCCCAGATCGTGCGACACCAGGACGACTGCCATGGTTTCGCTCAGCTCGCGCAGGAGTCCGAATATGCCCTCTTCTGCCGCCACATCGACATTAGACGTCGGCTCGTCAAGCAACAGGATACGCGGCTGGCCTGCCAGGGCTCGTGCAATCAGCACTCGCTGCAGCTCGCCTCCGGACAGATCGCCGATCGGTTTTGCCCGCAGGCCCCAGACGCCAACCTGCGTGAGCGCCTGCTGTGCAGCTGCGCGGTCCACTGCCGAGTAACGGCCAGGCGTCATGCCCGGCTGCAGCCGGCCCAGCAATACAGTCTGCTCGACCGAAATAGGGAAATCCCGACGAAACGTCGCGAATTGCGCCACGTAGCCGATAGCTCCGTGCGCCTGGCCGGGTGATTGCCCCATCACGCTGACCTTGCCGGCGACAGGAGTCACCAGCCCGAGGATTACACGCAGCAGCGTGGTCTTGCCGCTGCCGTTCGGTCCAACGACCCCGAGAAACTCGCCGGCATGGATATCCAGATCGACATCCCGCAGCACGGCCGCGCCGGACAACGAAACCGAAACGTTGCGCAATGAAACCAGCACTTCGGTCACCACAATACTCCGGCAATCGCCTGCGCCGCCTGGCGCAGGTTGTTTATGTAATCACCGTTCAGTGGGTCAACTGTTACCAGCTCCACGCCGAGATCAGCGGCAAAGCGGCGCGCATGCTCGGCCGAACTTTGCGGCTGCACGAGCATAAAGCGGCCGCCACCGGTGGCAACCAGTTCGCGCAGTCCGGCGAGCGAACGGGCGCCAGGCTCCTTGCCGTCGTGCTCGACCGCCACCTGCTGCAATCCATAACGCGCGGCAAAATGACTCCAGGCCGGATGGTAGACAAGAAACCGGCGCCGTTCCTGTTCGGCCATCAGCAGGCTGATACTGTTGTCCAACGCGGTGAGACTGGCTACCAGGATCGCGTGATTTTCATCCAGCCTGGCCCTCGCAGCAGGCAGCAACTGCACCAGTTCCGCATGAATGATGTCACTCATCACAATGGCCTGCTGCGGGTCTGTCCAGCGGTGAGGATCGCCGTCGTCCCCGGCCGGGTGCAGCGTGACGATTTTTACATCCGGCAACAGACCGGTCAGTTTGGGCAGCCAGACACTCTCGAATGGCATTCCCAGGCTGAAATAAATGGCGGCGCGATCGGCATCGGCAAGCTGACGTGGCTGCGGCTGGTAGTGTTCAGCGTTCTGGTTGGCGCCGACCATGGTCACCACATCGAGCCGGTCACCGGCAATCTGCTGAACCAGGAACGCGACCGGTGCCAGCGTTACCAGCACGGTGGGTCGTGACGCACTTTCAGGCGCTGACCCATTGCATCCGGCCAGGGAAAGTAAAAAGCACAATGCCACGAGCGGCTTCACGCCAGGAAGCCTCCGTCGACAGGCAGACTGGCCCCGGTCACGTAAGATGCAGCATCGGATACCAGGAACAGCACGGCCGGCGCAATTTCCTCCGGTCTGGCGATGCGGCCCAACGGGATCAGCGGCAGCACTGTTTTCAGAACCTGTTCATTGCGCGTGATGGCAGACGCGAATTTGGTGTCGGTCAGGCCGGGTAACACGGCATTAACGCGGATACCATCGGCTGCGCACTCCCTGGCGAAGGACTGCGTCATGTTGATGATGGCTGCCTTTGTCACCGAGTAGATGCCCTGCCAGGGCGCCGGGCGCACGCCATTGATTGACGCGATATTCACGATCGCGCCACCACCGTGTTCCCGCATCCAGCAGCCGGCCTGACGGCTGAAATAGAAAAAACCGCGCAGGTTGACCTCGATGGTTTTGTCTACCGAACCCATGTCGGTGTCCAGCACCGGTCCGAAGTACGGGTTGGCGGCGGCATTGTTCACCAGAATATCGAGCCTGCCGTGTTGCGAAGTTACTTCGCCCACGAGCCGGTCGATGTCGTCGGTGCTGCCGGCATGGCAGACAGCAGCCTCGGCTGAACCACCGTCGGCGCGAATTGCCGCGGCAACGGCTTCTACGCCTTCCTGGCGGCGGCTGCTGACTACGACGTGGGCGCCGTGGGCCGCAAGCAGCCCGGCAATGGCCTGGCCGATTCCGCGGCTGCCGCCTGAAACCACGGCAACACGTCCGTTAAGATCAAACAGGCCGGCCATATATTGCTCCCGGGGCAAAAACCGCACGGTAGAGACCTGCCGTGATCGTGTCAAACCTCTGCCGTCGCGCTACACTGCCGGCCAGTTATGGCTGAGCGCTTCCCGCAAAAACGCGTATTCATTACCGGTGCCGGCAGCGGCCTGGGCCTGGCCATAGCACGACAGTTCGCCACCAATGGTTGGCGCGTGGCGGTCACGGACGTTGACCCTGCCCGGGCTCGCACGGCGCTGGAAGAAGTACGCTCTTGTGGCGGCGACGGCTTCTGGGCTGAGTGTGACGTGCGCTCCGCTGACCACATGGAGCAAGCCCGGGAGCGGCTGCAGCAGGAATGGGCCGGTGTCGACGTTATTGTCAATAACGCCGGCGTGGGCAGCGCCGGCACCGTTATCGATACCCCGCTGGAAGACTGGGAATGGGTACTCGATATCAACCTGATGGGGGTGGTCCGTGGCTGCCATCTGTTCGCCCCACTCCTCGCCGCGCAGCGCAGCGGCCATATCGTCAACATCGCCTCGTTTGCAGGCATAGCGCAGGCACCCGCCATGGCTGGCTACAACGTGGCGAAAATCGGCGTCATCGGCCTGTCAGAGAGCCTGCGGGCCGAGATGCAGCCACACGGGGTAGGCGTATCGGCGGTCTGTCCGTCGTTTTTCAAGACCAATATTCTTGAGCAGTTCCGCAGCCCCGATCCCAGGCTGCGTGATGTGGCCGACAAGCTGGTCAACCGGGCCTCTGTAACGGCTGACGACGTGGCCAAAGATATCTTCAAAGGCGTGCAGAAGAACCGATTCATGATCATTCCGCATGCCGAGGCGCGCTGGTTTTACCGCTTCAAGCGCTTCGCCCCCGAGCTTTTTTTCAAAATCCTGGGCCCGCAGGCCGCCCGCATGATGGGCGCCGACAAATCCGGCCGGTAGGCCCGACTCTATTGCGGGCCTGCCCGAATAGTCTGCACAGCATCGGTTTGGCCATGCAGCGAATGGAACAACGACAACGGCAGGTTCGTACTACCGCAGGCAGACCGCGGTCACTAGTGGCGCCTCTGGCATGGCTTGCCACTGGCCTGGCCCTGCTGAGCGGTTGCGCTGTCAACGAGTGGACAAAGTCGACACCCTGTTCGTCCGAGTGGAATCGCGAAGTGGAGACTCTGTTGGGAACCGGTGATGGTCAGGGGCACGGTCCGGATGTCGGATCCATGGAATGGCGCTCCGTTGTGGAGTTCAGGCTCGGGATCCGGGAAAACCCGGGCGTACCCGCTCGCGGCTCTCAGGAGTGGTGCAGCTTCATAGATCGAACGTTGGCAAAGCGGCGCTACCAACACCGGCCATAAGCAATCCATGCCCTCGTTTTCATTTCCTGACCGGGATGTCCTGGCCACGAAGTCGCTGTGCGCCGTGTGCTGTTTCCTGCACGCATATAAAAAAAGGCCTGCGTATTGCTACGCAGGCCTCTGATGCATCAGCTTACGTTTACTGGTGGCCCGCTGCGAAGCGATACTCCACACCGGCTGACCAGTAGCTTGTTGAGTCGGCCAGGTTGAACACTTCAAAACCGAGAACGCCGCGCCATTGCGGAGTGAAGTCCCAGCCGACGGCAAAACCGTAGTACGGATCGGCCTCGACTTCATCCTTGCCGCGAACGCCGTTGACCTTGCGTTCTGAATCGGCATCGATCATGCCGAGCTTGGCAGCAACGCTGAACTTCTCGGCAGCCGGCCCCTGCATGCCCATGCTGGCCAGCGTACCGCGGGCAACAGCCGCCAGGGTGATGCCGCGCGGCATTACGGGCAGGCTGTCCGCGACGTCCTGCGTGAACTGGGCCGCGCTAGTCGGTGCGATGTTTCCCGTCACAGACGAATTCACTTCGCCCAGGTCGACCCAGCCCAGCTCTACAGCAAACAGGCTGGTAAACCTGAGACCAACATGAAAGCGCCAGCCGCTGTCCTCGGCGTCAATGGTGGCGCTGGTTACGTCATAACCCTTCGCCACCAACCCGCTGACCAGTGCAGCGGCGTTCGAATCGGCATCGGATTCACCGCCGCTGATGCCGCCATACCACTCATGTTCAGCCGCGGCCGGCCCGGCAATAACAACTGACGCCAGCAAGATTACTAAACCATACAGTTTCTTCATCACTCAGGCTCCTTTCTGGATACGACGGCCGCGCATAAACCACAGCCAACTGGCGAAGATGAGCAGCCACGGCGCCGTGGCACCGTTGCCACCGCCATCACCGACGAGGTTGGTAACGACGGTACCCGGATCTACTGTGATTGCGAAGCTCTGCACCGACTGCTGCGGTACAAAGCCGTTATCCGCAGCCTGGACGCTGACCTGGTTGGAACCGATATCACCTTCACCGGGGGTACCGCTGATAGTGGCAGTGCCATCGCCATTGTCAGTCAGGGTCAGCCACGACGGCAGCATTAATGCCTCAAAGCTGATGCTGCCACCATCGGCATCGGTGGTGGTGATGGTAAAGCTGAACGGCTGACCGACAATTGCATCAGCTGCCGGCGGCGAACTGGTAAATGCCGGCGCGCTAATGTTCGAATTCTTTGCCAAACCCAGAGGCACTACGATCTGGCCATTAGCGGCGAAATCGGCATCACCGGGATTACCATCCTCCAGCATGATGATCACCTCATTTGGTGTCCCGCCCAAGGTAAAGGGTAGCGACACCCATCCATCGGCGGCATTCCAGACGAACAGGAAGTCCATCG
The DNA here is from genome assembly GCA_013003425.1 of Gammaproteobacteria bacterium. NCBI lineage: Bacteria > Pseudomonadati > Pseudomonadota > Gammaproteobacteria > Gammaproteobacteria bacterium. The sequence continues at coordinate 99,903 of JABDJB010000078.1, forward strand.
CAGGATCGTATTCAGACGGCAGCGTCAAGGTTAACGTCGTTGCACCGCCGGTTTCGACACCATTGATGATGGCGCGGAAAAAGCCGTCTATGAAATCAACACCTGCGGGTACGCCCGGTTGTGCCGATGCCGGCAACTGGTCTACCCCGAGCGCCTCAAGGAAAAATGCAACGCCGCCCGCAGCGCCAATCGTGGCGATGCCGGTGTCGGTCGCAGTCTGGACCGGCGCCGCGGAAACGCGTTTCGCAACGATACTACGGACGCCAGTCGCCTCCTCATGGTCGGCTCGCTCCTGCAGCAGAGCCCGCCCGCCGTCCAGTGGCACGTAGTTATTACCCGTTCGGCTCTCGGCGGTTTCCGAGACGAGGATCGGCTCCGATGCTGTGCCAGTGCTCGTATCGTAGGACATGAAATACACCGGCGCCGAGCCATAGCCACCACCCTCGTTCCAGGTGATATCAATAACACCCGGCGTGGCGCTCATGCGTGACTCCACATACCAGGGATGACTGCCATCAGGCTCGGTAAGCATGGTTATCGGGGTTGCGGTAATCGCTTCGGCCGATGCCGCATCGCCACTCTGGTCGTCAAGTGATGGATCCAGCGCCATGTAGGTTATTGCGGCGAAAGAGCGGTAGTTGCTGCCACCACGGGTTTCCGGGGGCGTGTCGTCGCCAAAACCGAAAACAATATGCACGATATCATTGGCGTCAACCGACAAGGTGCTGTGCTTGGCACCGCTGAGACTGCCTTCCGGCGTCACGGGAGTCGGCGCGATCAGGGTCGAGCCATCTGCACCGCTCAGCATGCCGTAGTACAGCCGGAAGCGTACCGGGAAATCATCGTAGTCGCTGCTGTAGACGTAATGCACGTCACCAGCGCTGTCTACGCCCAGGCCAATTGTCGGGTGACAGGAGTCCAGGTCGTTGATAACGGAAACCTCCGGAAAAATGTCCGCGCCGTCAGGGCCAACCTTGAAATAACTGATAGTGCGCGTGCCATTGCATCTCTCGCCAGCCATGATGTGCGCGTTACCGTCGGCATCGAGCGTCATCGCGCTGTGGGCCAGAAACAGTGATGAATTGAGCGGGCGCTCGGCGATGGGGCCAATGACCATCAGGTCAGCCGCACTACCATCCTGGTCATCAGCAGTAATATCCAGGACCTTCAGGTGCAACTTCGGAACACTGCTACCATTCTCCTGCCACACGACATAAACAACACCGGCATCTGTGGCCGCCACCTGCGCCCGGACGTTCTGACCCGTGCCGGGGCCGCCAACGCCCGTCGCGCTGACCTGTGTTGGCGCAATAAGCATGCTGCCATTACTGTCGAGCAGCGTGTAGTAAACCTCTTCGCCTGAACCGCCACGCTCCGGGCTCAATTCCCGTGCGGTATACACAATGTGCAATTTGCCGGCAGCGTCTTCCCAGACTTCCGGTATTTGTGCGTTGTCGAGCCCCTCGCTTAGCAGCAGCGGTGCAAGGCCCGCATTCGCCACCAGTGGATCCAGGCCACTATTAACCTCGCCCGAATCGGACACACCGTCCCCATCTGTATCGGACTTGGCTGGATTTGTCCCCAATGCGACTTCATCTCCATCACCGAGAGTGTCACCGTCGGTGTCGGTCTCGGTGGGATCCGTGCCAAGATTATATTCTTCCAGGTTGGTGAGACCGTCGCCGTCGAGGTCGCCTGCGGCATCGGCCATGTTATTCGGGTCGAGGCCGAATAGCGTCTCGTAAACGTTAGGCAGACCATCCTCGTCGTCATCTGCAAAATTCCAGTTCTGAATCTGCCCGAGAACCGCACCAAGGCCAAGATAGATCTGCGGATAGTCCAGATTGGCCAACGCATTTGCCGAGGTTGTTGCGTCTTCCGCAGTTACATCCATCGCCCCCAGCGTCATATAAGTGATGGTTTCACCCGGCTGCACCGTTACGCTGTCCCAGGTCCAGTCGACATCATCGTTGCCGCCCAGTGGTACTGAAACGACATCCGCCGTATCCGCGCCGCCGGTACCGTCCCAGACATGCGTCACGATCGGGTCATTGGTGTCACCGTTAGTGACTATCCACGAATCTTCAGTAGTCGCTAACGCGTCGCCACTCGAGCTGGTAACGATGGTTGTACGGCTGTCTGACCCGAGGTCGGTTTCATTAGACACGGCCACCGTGATCGCTTCCGTCCCGGGATTCGTCAGCGTGTTGATGTATCGGACGAAATTGACTTCCTGCGGCACAAAGACCCTGCGAACCACATCAAGCCCCGACATGGACTGCACAGGAAACGTAATTTCCCGACCACTCTCGTCGAATTCCGGTGTACCGGGTGGGTCGTACCGGGTCCCGTCGATACGCATGTCCCAGCAGTCATCGCAGGCATCACTCAGTGAGTCGACACCATCGGTCCACCGACCATCATCAAGACCGCCTTCGTTCTCATTAATATCGTAGGTGAACCCAGCGTCGTTAACGAGATCGATATCGGCGAAGGCGGGAAATGCGGCCAGCGCAAAAAACGGAAACAGAACAAAGGTTCTGAAGAGGCGAGAGATCGGCATATTCAAGTTCTCCTGGTTGCCTGGTCAGCGCGCCTGGACGCGCGCGTCATTGCCGCTGACCTGTCTCGGACGGACGTAACCATAATTAAGTTATACAGATATCACAACGTTTCACGAACCTGCCCGAAAGGTTTCACGGCGACGCCTTTTATCTGAGCCGTAACCTGTCTGCCCTCGGCCAGCGCGAGTTCATGAAGTGACATACGGGAGATATTCGCCAACAGGCGAGCTTTTCCCCCGACAATAAGTTCAATCTGTACGTACGGCCCGCCAGTGTCTGTGACACAGTTCACAGTTGCCCGGAGCTGGTTGAGAATCGAACTGCTCCCGGGCTGCTGCAATGACAGGCTGACATCACGGGCCAGCACACGAACCCGGACCCGGCCGTTTGCGGCAACCAGGTCGCCGGGCACGCGTAGCGTACCGCCCTCAAAGGTTAACGTTGTTACCTGGCTTGATGGATCGTGGCTTTCCACCATTGCGTCGATAAATACGCCCGTCTCATCGCTGCCGAAAATGGCCGGGTCGCTCAGCAGTGCCGCGACGCTGCCTGCCGCAGTGATGACGCCGTCACGCATCACGATCAGATGGTCACAGAGGTGGGTGATCTCGTCCACGCTGTGACTGACATACAGGATCGGAATGGCCAGCTCCGAATGCAGCCGATCAAGGAATGGCAGGATCTGGCGTCGACTGTCGCTATCCAGCGCCGCCAGCGGCTCATCCATCAGCAGCAGCCGCGGTGCTCGCAACAGCGCCCGCGCGATTGCCACCCGCTGGCGCTCGCCACCCGACAGCTGGGCAGTCGGCCGCCCGACCAGCCGGTTGATGCCGAGCAGTTCACAGACCTGTTCACGGCCCGGTTCAGGTCGCTGTGACGCCCGCTTCAACCCGTAGTCGATATTGCCTGCCACATCCAGATGCGGAAACAGCCGTGCATGCTGGAACACGTAACCTACTTCCCGGTGATGTGGCGGAACGAAAATCTTCGCGCTGCTGTCCTGCCAGGTAGCACTGCCAACTTCGATGCGGCCGCCTGCGTGTCGCTCAAGGCCCGCCAGACAACGCAGCACCGTGGTCTTGCCACTGCCGGAGGCCCCGAACAGGCCGGTGATGCCCCGTGCCGGCAGGTCAAATCCGGCCTGCAGCCGGAAGCCCGGCCGCTTCAGTTCGATATCGCAACGGCCGAGACGCTCAGGCATGACGGCGCGGCCGGTTGATCAGGTAAAGCGACAGCAGCGCCACGAAAGCGAATGACAGCAGGATCCCTGACAGCACGTGGGCGCTTTCGTAGTTGAGGCTCTCGACATGATCGTAAATGGCAATCGATATCACCCGCGTTTCACCCGGAATGTTGCCGCCGACCATCAGCACCACACCAAACTCGCCCAGGGTGTGTGCGAAACCCATCACTGCGGCCGTCAGGTACCCACGCACGGATTGCGGTACCGCCACGGAGAAAAACACATCCAGCGGCCGGGCACCGAGCGTTGCGGCGGCCTCCAGCGTACCCTCGCCCACCGACTGGAACGCATTCTGCAGCGGCTGCACCACGAACGGCAGGCTGTACACACATGATGCGATCACCAGTCCGGTAAACGAAAAACTCAGCGCCTCGCCGGTGAGCGAGACCCAGAAGCGACCCACCGGGCCCGCCGGCCCCAGCAGTATCAGCAGGTAGAAACCCATCACTGTGGGCGGGAGCACGATCGGCATGGCCACGACGGCTTCAACCGGTGCGCGCCACGCACCGCGGGTGCGCGCCAGCCACCAGGCCAGAGGCGTACCCAGCACGATCAGAATGACTGTCGTGATACCGGCCAGCTGCGCCGTCAGCCATAACGGGCCGGCACCGGGGAAATGCGGCAGCCAGCCATCGAGCCCGACGCCGTCAGTCATTACTGCCTACCCGCTCGCTCACCTGGGCAGCTGGTAACCGCGCTGTCGGATGATCTCCAGCGCAGCATCGGTACGCAGGCTGGCGAGAAACGCCCGCGCTGCCTTATTAGTCTCAGCCCGTTGTAACAAAAGACCCTGCTGCAGAATCGGCGCATGTCCGGCAGGCGGCACCGCGTAGCTGCAGGTTCCCTCAGGGATCCGTTCGTCGACAAGCTGCGCGGCCGCTATCAGACCGAGATCGGCGTTGCGGGTCGCTGTGAAATGAAATGCCTGGCCGATGTTTTCGCCGGTAACGATCTTCTTCCGCAGCTTTTCCCACAGGCCGAGGCTCCGCAGCCACTGCCTTGCCGCCGCCCCGTAGGGAGCGGTAAGCGGATTGGCGATAGCCAGGTGGCGAAAATCGAGGTCCTTCAGCACCGCCAGGCAGTCCTTCCCGGCATACCTGCTGTTCCTTGACCACAGCACCAGCGTGCCCTCGGCATAACTGATGCGGGTTCCCGGCACGGCCAGCCCCTCATGCTCGATGCGCTCGGGCCGCTCTGCGTCGGCGGACAGAAACACATCAAATGGTGCACCATTGATGATCTGCGCATACAGCTTGCCGGAGGAACCTGCGCTGACCCGGATACTGTGGCCCGTCTTCTGGTTGAATTCCTTTGCCAGCAGGTTAGCGGTTTCGCTGAAATTACTGGCAACGGCCACGGATGCGAGTTCTGCGTACGAGAGCTGGGCCCAGCCCAGCAGCACGGCCCAGAAAACCGCATTTGTTAGTATTCGCATTTACCGTATACGGGCGACGCGCCGATGGTGACGCTGAAAATAATATATCTCATCGCGCTCGCGGTCGCATTGTTCATCCCCCGTGACCCGCTGGTGCTTGCGCTGCTGCTGGGCGCGCACGTGCTGCTGTGGTTGATGTCCGGATTGTCGGTGTCGGGACTGTGGCGTGCGGTGCGCCGGCTGCGCTGGTTCATTCTGGTTATTTTCGTTTCCTACGCGTTCATCAGCACCGCGGAGCCCGACTGGTACCGCTTCACAATTGGTCCGTGGCAGCCGGCAATCAACCTGGCCGGTCTGCAGCTGGCCGCACTCATGTCTATCCGCGTGCTGATCATGGTGATCACCAGTGCCTGGGTACGTGAGACCTCGCCCAAAGGGGCTTTTGTCGTGGCAATGCGCCATATAGGCATTCCACAAACGGTTGCTGTCGGTGTTGATGCCACGCTGGACATGGTCAGTAGCGGTGGTGGCCGCGGCGATGGCAGTGGTGGCGGCAAGCGGCGAAAAAAGACCGCGTCATTGTCTTTCGCCAGTATCCGGTCCGGGGACCTGTCCTCTTTTACCCGGCTGCTGGACCAGAAGTTTGCCGCAGCCCGGCAGCGTATAGGGGCGTCGTACCCGGAACTCCCGGAACGACGTATCCACGATATTACGGTGGTGCTTACCGTTGGCCTCGTCGTGATGGGATTGAAGGTGCTGCAGGTCATGCCCGGTCTGCCGGTTGCACCCGGGCACAAGAATTTGCTCATCGTGCCGCTGCTGCTGTTCGCGGCACGGGCCACCCACATGCCGCTTGGCGCGACCGCGGCTGGCCTGACGACCGGCATCGTGTCCTTCCTGCTCGGCTACGGCAAGTTCGGCGTGCTGGAGATCAGCCATTTCGTGGTGCCGGGGCTGCTGGCCGACCTGTTGATGCCACTGGCCCGGGCGCGCAGCCGGCCGGGACAACTGGTACAGTACGCCGCCATCGGCGCCGTGCTGGGGCTGGGTCGCTTTGCAGCGAACTTCCTGGTCATCGTGCTTGCCGGCGCGCCATGGACGGCATTCGTGATTTACCTGCCGATGCTGTTTTCGCAGATCGGCTTTGGTGCCCTGAGCTGCCTGGTCAGCCCGCTGGTTGTCGACCGCGGACTACCGGATGCAGCCCCGGGCGACAAACATATTGAAAACCGTCATTCCGGGGAGAGTACCGAGTGAGTGATTTATTGAGCGGCGATGGCCGCACCCACGTGCGCAGCGGATTGATGCGCGAGAGCCTGGTCAGCAGCAAGCTGATCGCAGAAACCGATGCAAAAAAAGTGCGGCGCATGGTGCCTGATGTCTGCATGGTCGCCATAGGCGGGCGCAGCATCATGGATCGCGGGCGCGAGGCAATTTTGCCGCTGGTTGACGAAATTGCCGGCCTGAAGGAACGGCACAAGATTGTCATGGGTGTCGGTGGCGGCGCCCGCGCGCGGCACACCTACGCGATCGGACTGGACCTTGGCCTGCCGCTTGGCGGGCTGGCACGCATCGTCGGCGGCGTCGAAGAAAACAACCGCGACATCCTGCAGTTTTTGCTGGCACCGCACGGCGGCATTACGTTTATCAAGGATCACTTCCAGGACCTGCAGTTGTTCCTGGCCAACGGCATGATCCCGATCTGTATCGGGCAGCCGCCCTATCATTTCTGGGAGCCACCGTCGAAAGAACCCGGCCGGCTCCCGGACAACGGCCCCGACGTAGGCCTGTTCCTGCAGGCCGAAGTAATTGGTGCCGAGCGAATGGTTTACGTCAAGGACGTAGACGGTGTATTCACCAACGATCCGCATAAAGACGACAGCGCGACGCTGATTGAAAAAATCGGCGCTGCCGAACTGCTGGAACGCAAGCTGCCTGACATGCCGGTAGAACGCGAGCTGCTGCGGACACTGGAAAACGCCCGTTCGCTGACCTCTGTTCAGGTAATCAATGGCCTCGTGCCAGGAAACATTGGCCGGGCGCTCGATGGCGAACCCGTCGGGACCATAATTTATTCAAGCCGTGACGGTGACCGCTCATGAACAAGCGTGAAGGCAAGATCTGGATTGACGGCATGCAGAACGTGCTGGCCGGTGAAACACTGGCGGCAACCGATATCCGCGAGCGGCTCGGTGACAGGCACAGCGTCGACGTACTACCTGATGTATGGGTGCTGAAAATCGGCGGCCAGAGCATCATGGACCGCGGCGGTGAGGCCGTTCATCCGATTCTGGAAGAACTGCGCACCGCACAGAAAAACGGCACCAAGTTTGTCATTGGCGCCGGTGGCGGCACGCGTGCACGGCACGTCTACGCACTGGGGCTGGACCTGGAAATGCCCACCGGGATGCTGGCCCGACTCGGCAGCTCGGTGCCGGTGCAAAACGCCCGTATGCTGCAGATGCTGATGGCAAAAGACGGTGGCATCATGATGTACCCGGATGACTTCGAAAAACTGCCATTTTTCCTCAATGCCGGCTGTATCCCGATCATGTCGGGTATGCCACCAAACGAGTTCTGGGAAAAATCTGCATCAGTCGGGCTGCTGCCCACCAACCGCACCGACGCCGGCGTCTACCTGATGGCGGAATTCCTTGGCGCAAAGGGTGTGCTGTTTATCAAGGATGAAGATGGTCTTTATACGGACGATCCCAAAAAGAACCCGGACGCAAAACTGATACCCGAAGCCAATGCGGCCGAACTGCTGGCCAGCGGCCAGGATGACCTGATCGTCGAACGGGTGGTGCTGGAATACATGACACGCGCCGAGAAGGTTAAGGAAATCCGGATCATCAACGGGCTGAAACCCGGTCAGGTAACCGCGGCGCTGAATGGTGAACAGGTCGGCAGCGTGATCCGCGCCTGATCAGGCAAAGGCCAGCATCCAGGCAAGCAGGCACACGCCCGGCGTTACCAGGCCCGCAATGAGCTGGCGGCGATCGTCATGCAGCCAGTCCTGCGGCAGCTGCGCGGCGATAATGCCGCCACCCATGCCGGCGGCAAACCCGGTCAGGTGCGCCACGATGTCGGTGCGCTCATCGCCGGTGCCCAGGTACGCCAGCAGCACCGCCCCGCTGATGAGCGGTGCAATTCGATAGGCCGCATGGAACCGCGAATCGCGGCGATGCATCCAGGTATAAGCCGTCAGCACTCCCAGTGCGGCAAACACCGCGGTCGAGGCACCGACGGCGCGATGTATCGGGTGCTGCAGAAGGACATTGACGATGTTACCCAGCGCACCACCAGCAAGGATCAGGCCCCAGCCAAAGCCCTGCCCGATCAGCTGACCCAGGAACATGCCAAAGATGGCGCCGATCACCGCATTACCGGCCAGGTGTGCAGCATCGGCGTGCAGCATCAATGCGGTGACTGCCCGAAACCACTCGCCGGCACGCATCAGCCGGCCGTCCACCCGTCCCTCGACATACCAGTCGAAGCCAAACGCCGGCGCATTAGACATCCAGTGCAGCACCAGCAGGAGCGTCATGTAGCACATCGCGCCAACAACACCGCCAGACACTCGTGGAAGCTGTTTCAGTACCGGCGGCCAGCCACGGTTTTCCTTTTCGTACAGTGCCAGCTGCCGGCGTGCTTCATCGGCAAGCGATGAATCCACAGCAAGCGCGTAAAAGCCATCCAGCTGAATAATTTCGTAAGGCAGGTTCAGTGCATGCAGTACCAGGGCATGCTCGTGGCAAACCGGGTATGAGCCGGTCTCGTAGACAACCGTGAGGTTCCTGGTCACATCAGCCACACGTTCCGATTCATGGGTGCTGGCGAACGCAGTTGTTCGAAACAATCAGTGTCGCAGGTATCGCGGCAAAAACCACGCACCGGCTGAACCGCCAATATGGAAGGGAATCACTTGTCTTTTCGACCAGCCTTGTCGCGCTTGTCGGTCCGCCGGGATCGGGACGGTCGTGCTGAGCCGTCATCCTGCGATGCAGGAACCAGCACAATTCGCCCGATGTTCTTCATACCCTTGCCACGCTCTACCTGACCGGATGCGCTACCCAGCTTGAAACCACGATAGTTCGTCGCGATAAAATATAGCTCGTTTTTTCCGGATTCGAGTTCGGCGCGTTCAAAGCGCTTGTGCCGAGGCCGGCATGATTCAAACTCTATCGCTACGATATCGGGCCGCAGATGCAGCAGCGATCGCAGCGGCAGCGCACCAAATCCCCTGATCCCGGGCAGTTGCACGAGCCCGTCCATTTCGCGAATCTCACTGCTGGTCTTGTGCCATATCAGCTCTTCGCCGTAGAACAGAGCCACGGTGCCATCGCATGCCAGCCGGTTATCCGCGTCTTCCTTCGACTCCGCCAGCACGCCGTGCGACACAGCCATCAACAGCAGCACAACCAGCAGGCGCATTACGAGCCACCTCTCTGCTGCCGCCATGAGTGGTCTGCCGTGCTGAGACAACAATGGCCACCGCTCTTCCGGGCACCCCGCGATGGCGCGGCCGAAAAACCGGGCTTGAACCTGATAATCAACATCGGCGGATCATACATCGATTGTGCCCGGCAGAGAAAACACCCAATAAAAAATCCCTCCCCCGCAAGCGAGGGAGGGATTGTCTTTACTGCATCACTGGTTTTTCGGGATCCGGTATTCTACCCCGGCCGACCAGAAACCAGCCCGGTCGTCCATGTTGAACACCTCGTAACCCACCGAGCCACGCCAGTTGTCGTTGAAATCCATGCCCAACGAAACGCCGTAGTACGGTGAGGCATCCGACTCATCGCGGCCGGAGGCACCGGTCGCATCGCGATCGGAATCTGCATCGATCATTCCCAGCCTCAGCGCCACACTGAGCTTCTGCGCTAATGGCCCAGTTGCGCCCATATCGGCAAAACCAAAGCGTGCAACGCCGGCCAGTGTCAGCCCGGCGGGCATCACTGGCAATGCATTGGCCACATCAGTGGCAAACTGCGCCGTTTCTGATGGCGATATATCCGCGGCGACATTAGTCGACACGTCGCCCAGGTCCGCATAGCCAAACTCGATAGCAAGAATGTCCGTGAACGTCAGGCCGACGTAAAAGCGCCAGCCGGTGTCATCACCATCGACGCTGACACTATCGACATCGTAGCTACTGAGCCTGGCCGCAACATCGGAACCCCTTGCCTCAGAGTCGGATTGGCCAATGGCGAGCCCGGTATAGAACTCGACGTCGGCGCTGACATGCCCTGACGCCAGGAGCATGGGTAAAAAAGCCAACAGAATTTTACGCAGCCTCATGATTGCACCTCCCGGCGCGCACGGGCCCAGAACAGCCCGACACCGAGCAATAACAGCCATGGTGTGGTGGCGCCGTTGCCGCCGCCGTCACCGCTGATATTCACCCGCACTGCCGACGCGGCCACGTTGATGCTGAAACTCTGCATCTGCGACTTTGCAACGCCACTGTTGTCAGTGATCATAATGACAACCTGACTGCTTCCGATATCACCGGCAGTGGGTGTTCCGCTCAGCGTTGCGGTGCCGTCACCGTTGTCCACCAGCGTCAGCCAGGATGGCAGCGTTGGTGCTGAAATCGTCAGGGTGTCGCCATTGGCATCCGTTGCCTGGACCGTGTAACTGTAAGCACTGTCTTCGGTCGCTGCCGTAACCGGGCTGCTGGTCACGCTCGGCGCAGTGTTGGTGTCAGCAGCAGGGCCTCCCAGCAGAACAATCTGGCCATTAACGATGCCATCGGCATCGCCGGCACCACCATCAACCAGGGTAAGGACTGCCTCCGGATCGGTGCCTGCCGTGAAGTCGAACAGCTGCCAGCCATTGACTGCATCCCACAGGAAGTAGACTGCGCTGGCATCAAGCGCAGTGGGCAGCTCGACAGAGACTGTAACCGTGGCGCCTGGCGCGCTGTCGATCACCAGCCTGAACAGCCCATCGGCAAAATCGACGTTCCGCGGAGCAGTCGCCTGCGCGCCAGTGGGCAAATCAGCCACAAGCGCCACATCGATCGCAGCGGCAGTGCCGATATCGTTCTCGAATGTTGCCGTTCCGGTTCCCGTCGCGGTCATAACGCTGGTCAGACCCAGCGAGCGCCCTACTATGGTGTCAAAGCCGTCGATAAACTCCGACCAGAAAACCTGGCCGCCGGCGATGGCGGTATAGCGATTACCGGTACCGCCGGTGGCAACATCAGTCAGTGTCGACACAGGCTCGACGACATTGCCGGAGGTGTCCAGGACCATGCGCTTCAGCTCGTCGAAGCGACCGCGATCACGAAAACCGTCGCGGCAGGTTGCGCCATCGTTCCAGGTTATTTCCAGGTTGCCATCGTCATTCAGCCCGGACCACGTGTACCAGCTGTGCCGGCTGTCGTCGACGCTGACTGCTGTTTCGCCAACCACCCGGATCACACCGGGATCGGCTGCGTCACCGCTCTGGTCATCGAGCGACGGATCGAGTGCCAACCGATAAACTTCACCATCCTGACAGTTGCCGTTGTTGCTGCCGCCCTCGGGGACCGCACTGCCATACACAACATGCAGGATGCCGCTGGCATCGAAGTTACCCGTGGGGTGCTTGGATCGGAACCCGTCGTTGATCGCAATCAGCGTCTCGTCGATCAGCTTCGCACCCGTCGCGCCATCGATCATCATGTAGTGCACTTCCTCGTCGGTGCCGCCACGAATCGGTGCGGTGACGGGGTCGCGGGTGTAAACGATATGCACGTTCCCGTCGCTGTCGATCGAGAGATCCGGGTTAGCGTGACAGTCATTGAAGGATGCCACCAGGGTCGTCTCGGCGATCAACTCGTTACCATCGCCATCAAACTTGGAGTAATTCAGCGGAGCGCCACAGGGGTTGTGACCGGCAAAATGCAGGTTGCCGTCGGCATCAATGGCGATTCCCGAATGACCGCCCGCGCTGGCCAACACTGTTGTCTCGGCCACGGCCATCAGCGTCAAAGGATCAGCAGCATCACCATTCTGGTCGTCCGTCTCAGGGTCCAAACGAGCCAGCTTGGAAATATTGCCGTCCTGTACCCACAGAACAAATGCCCGGTTGGAGGCGTCAGTTACGATGCGCGGTCTGACATCACTACTCACATTCTCGGTAAGCCGGGTCGGACCAATTAGTGCCTCACCCGTCGGACCTAACAAACTGTAATAGATTTCGAAGTCGCCCTCGTCGAAGCTAGCCCCCGGATCCTGCATCCAGACCACGTGGGTATTACCCAGGGAATCCACCGCAGCACGTGGCAGCCAGGCATCTTCGCCCATGCTGATTTGCGCCAGGGTTGCAGAAACATCGCCAGGATCCAGCGGGTCACCGCCGGTGTTGATTTCGCCGCCGTCACCGAGGCCATCGCCGTCCGTGTCGGAATTGTTCGGATCAGTGCCATGGGTATTGACCTCGTCGCCATCGCTCAGACCGTCGTCGTCAGTATCGGTGTCAGTCGGGTCAGACGAGTTGTCGAACTCGGCCAGGTTGGTCAGGCCATCACCGTCCAGGTCGGTTGCCGCATCAGATGGATCATTGAGGTCGAGACCAAAATTGGTCTCGAAATAATCCGGCATGCCGTCGCTGTCCGTATCCGGGAATGACCAGTTCTGAATCTGCTGGATCTCAGCATCACTTATCCCGGCAAACTGCTCAATAAAATCGACAAGGTTGAACAGGTCTTCTGTAGTTGCCTGGGCGGCGGCATCGTCAACTTCAGCAGTGTAAAACGCCATGAAGATGTACGTCTCACCAGCGGGAACCGTAACGGCAGACCAGCCCAGTTCCAGCGACGTATCGCCGCCGCGGTTCGTTGCCGGTGCGCCCTCAAAAGTGAGCTGGTCCACAGCAGTGCCACCGGCATTGCCCCACACCATGCCGTGGCGGGCGTGCTCCGGGTTCGTCTGCCAGGTTGCCCACAGGTCGTCCAGGGCTACGATGTCATCACCACTTGAACTCGCGACGGAAGTTAGCGAGTTAGTGCTGTCAAAAAACTGGTTATCAAGAAGAATGTTTACGGCGACATCTGCGCCGGTGGTGTTCTCCAGGATTGTCAGACTGCGCACCCAGTTGGCTTCAACCGGAACGTAGGTACGCCGGGTTACCGTCAGCGCCGTTGTCAGATTGGCATCAACGCCCGACAGCGCCTCGCGGCCATTCAATCCGACTGATGAACTGTCGCCATTGAAATTTATTCCGTCGACGCGCAAGAAAAAGACGTCGTTGCATCCATCCTGGACTCCCGGCGGTTCGCAGTCGGTTATGTTTCCTTCGCTGGGATCGACCTCGTAAAGGACGCCATCGCCATTTGTAAAATTGATGTGATCGGCCAACACCGGTCCGGCGATTAGCAGCGCAAGCCCGCCAGTCAGTGCTCTACTTAGCCATCGAATGCTCATCTGTTTTCTCCCTTTCTTGCCAACACGTATTCCGGCTCACGATGCCGGCTGAACTGATTTCGAACGCTTGCCAGAGCGCAGCGTGCCTTCATCCTGTGATGCAGGAACAAGCACGATGCGCCCGATATTCTTCATTCCCCGGCCTCTCTGGCCGCCGGCGATATTGCGTAACTTGAATCCACGATAATTGGTTGCAACCAGATAAAGGCCACTACTACGCTGAGATTCCAGTTCGGCTCTCTCGAAGCGGCGTTGCCGCGGCTTGCACGATTCGAGCACGACGGCCACGATATCCGGCTGCAGCGCCAGCAGCGAGCGCAGCTGCAAACCGCTTTTGCCCTTGTGTTCCTTGAGTTTGACCAGCCCTTCCAGTTGCCGGATTTCGCCGGACCCCTTGGTCCAGAGCAATTCATCGCCGTAATACAGCTTTACCATTCCGTCGCAGGGCAATCGTCCCGGACGTCGTTGTGGCGGTTCTGCCAGCAGTTGCAGCGGAATAAGCAGGCAAAGCAGCAATATGAACCTTGTCATGACCCGCCCCTGTGACGCTGACGCTCTCGGTCGAGGCGACGTTCATCCGGCGTCATAAAGCGCCGTCTGCCACGTTTGCCCTCATCGTAATCGAGCTCTGGCTGACCGTTATTTACTGCCGGGGTTGGAGTCGGGGCCGGCGAGTCGACGCGGGATGAGCGCACCGGGTGATAGACAATCGGATCGCCAGTGGCCAGAAACCGCACCTTGCTGATGCGCCGACCTCCGTCGCAGTCGGGGTCGGCCACCGTGCTGACGATAATATTGTCCTCGCGGGTAAGAGACTCGATGAGCTCGACGGGCAACTGCTCGATATCTGCACTGATCGGCCTGTCTGCCCCCTTGAAGTGAAGTTCAAACCCCAATTCTTCGGCGAGACCCTTAAATACTGCAGAAAGGTGGACGTCATCGGCTACCAGGCGGACAACTCCGCCGCAGCCATTTGCCGTTATCGAGAGGTAGTCGGGCGCGCCGGCCCCTGTTGCAGGTGCCAGCGTCATCACAGCCAGCCAAAAGCCAGTGATGATCCGCATCCGGGAAGCATAGCAGCTTCCGGGCTGTTTGCCCGAAATTATCCTGCTAACCATACAGTCAGCCGGTCAGTGAAAAAACAAGCAGGACAGCGATAACCAGTGGAGCAACGTAACGGGTGAGAAAGCGCCAGGTCTGGAACAGCAACCCGTCACTCATTGAAAGGCTCTGTCGCGTGGTCTCAGCAGTTAGTTTCCAGCCGGCGAATATTGCGTAGAGCATACCGCCCAGTGGCAGGCAGATATTGGACACAAAGTAGTCAAACAGTTCGAACAGGTTGCGGCCAGCCACCGGACGAAAGTCCTGCCAGACGTTGAATGAAAAAATTGTCGACAGCCCGAACAGGGTGATTGCCCCGCCGACCAGCAAAGTTGCCTTCGGGCGATTGATGTGACCGATCTCTTCGGCCCGCGCGACCATTGGTTCCAGTATCGCTATGCAGGATGTCAGTGCCGCCACGAAGACCAGCAGGAAAAACACGGTGCCCAGTACGGCCCCGCCACTCATCTGCGCAAATGCCGCCGACAGCGTGACAAATATCAGGCCGGCGCCCTCGCCCGGGTCCAGCCCGTAAGCAAATACGATAGGAAAGATCGCCAGCCCCGCCAGCAGTGCCACCAGCGTGTCGGCACCGGCCGCAATCGTGGCCGATCGGGCCAGCGGGACCTCCTTCGGCAGGTACGCCGCATAGGTCAGCATCACGCCCGTGCCGACGGTCACTGAGAAAAACGCCTGGCCGACCGCTTCCAGCATCACACGCGGCGTCAGCTGACTGAAATCCGGTTCGAACAGGTATTTCAACGCCGCGGCAACATCGCCAACACGCAGTGCATAGATCACCAGGCCGACCAGCACCGTGAAAAAGAGCGGCATCAGGACGCTGGTCACGCGTTCGATGCCGCTGCTTACGCCGCGTGACACGATAAACATCGTGAGCACCATAGTGACAACGTGCCAGCCAAGCAGCTGCGCCGGTTTGCCGAGATGCCCGGTAAATGCAGCCTCGACCTGCGAGATTTCGAGCCCGCTGAGCATGCCGCTACCCAACTTGATAACGTAAGCCAGGGTCCACCCTGCAATGACACTGTAGAAGGACAGCACCAGGAACAGCGTCAGCATGTTCAGCCAGCCGAGCCCGACCCAGGCAGAAGAGCTGCCTGATTCCCGCGCCAGTTTGCGCAATGAGTTCGGCGCACTCATGCCACCAGCCCGGCCGACGGACATTTCCGCCAACAGCAGCGGCAAGGCGATCAGCAGCAGAGCTGCCAGGTAGGCAAGTACAAACGCGCTGCCGCCGTTATTCCCCACCGCATAGGGAAAACGCCAGATATTACCCAGGCCAATGGCGCCACCCACGGTGGCCATAATGAAGCCAAAACCGGAGCTCCAGCTCCGTTCGGCAGAAAGATTGCTGCTTGAAGTAGTCATGGGTGCGGCAGTTTACTAAAAGCCGCCCTCTCCGGTTTGCGCGGTGCAAAAACACTGCTGTATCGCGACCTTAATTTGCGCGTCAGAATACGCGCAGGGGCTTGGCCGTTGGCCTCGCAGGCGTTGCGGTCGCTTCGCGCGACCTTCTTAATTTGCGCGTCAGAATACGCGCAAATTCGGTCGGGGCGAGAGGGCGAGCGGCGGAAGAAGCGAGGTCCCAATGGACCTCGCGCGCCGCGAGCGGGCGGCGCTCTGCGCCGCACCGGCAATCCCGAGCCCCGACACAGAAAAAAGCCGCTGCAACGGAGTTGCAGCGGCGGATAAACAATTGGTCGGGGCGAGAGGATTTGAACCTCCGACCTCCTGCGCCCCATGCAGGTGCGCTACCAGGCTGCGCTACGCCCCGACGGGAACCGTCCACCCATTCGCCGCACGCGACAATTCAGCAAACGACCCCTGGAAAAAGTTTATCGACGGAGAATCTTGAGGATCTCTTCGAGCTCCGACCTTACCTGGCGGATGATCTGCTGGCTCTGGTTGAGGTCTTCGCGGGCCTCTTCCCCCGTCAGCCGCTGTCGTGCGCCACCGATCGTAAAGCCCTCGTCGTAGAGCAGGCTGCGGATCTGGCGGATGATCAGTACATCCTGTCGCTGGTAATAGCGCCGGTTTCCACGCCGCTTGACCGGTTTGAGCTGCGGGAACTCCTGCTCCCAGTAGCGCAGCACGTGGGGCTTTACCCCGCAGAGCTCGCTAACTTCCCCGATGGTGAAATACCGCTTGCCGGGGATTGGTGGTAGTTCGCTATTGTTCCCGGGTTCCAGCATATGCCTCTACTCGCGCTTTAAGTTTTTGACCAGGACGGAAGGTGACGACACGGCGGGCCGTAATGGGTATCTCCTCGCCGGTTTTCGGGTTCCTCCCGGGTCGTTCGTTTTTATCGCGCAAATCAAAGTTGCCGAACCCAGACAGCTTGATCTGCTCGCCGCTCGCCAGGGCGACGCGCAAATCTTCAAAGAAACAGTTCACCAGTTCTCTGGCCTCGCGCTTGTTCAACCCAAGTTCGTTGAACAACGATTCGGCCATGTCTGCTTTAGTCAGCGCCATCGTCAGTCTCTTATTTTTGCGTTAAGGTCCTTGACCAGGCCGGTACTCACTGCTGCTACAGCCGAGTCCGCCTCCCCGTCAGTTAGAGTGCTGCAATAGTCCTGTAGAATCAAGCCTAAAGCGACACTTTTTAGCCCGGAATCTACTCCTTGATCGCGATAAACATCGAATATTTTGATTTGACGTAATACCTCGGGCGCATGCTTTTTCACACACGCCAGCACGGATGCGGCGCTGACAGACTCGTCCAGAAACAGAGAAATGTCGCGTCGGACCGCTGGATACCGTGAAATCCCCCCACTGACCGGAATCTTCGCACGGAATGCGTCGTCCACCAAAATCTCGAACAGAAATGGCGGTTTGGCCAGCTCCAGCGCGTGCTGGTGTGCCGGATGCAGCGCTCCAAGCCAACCCACAACAGCATCACCGCGGGTGATGCGGGCCGCCTGACCTGGGTGCAGGGTCGGATGGCTGGCCGCCTCGAAAGCGAACGCGCCAGGCTCGCCGGTCAGCTGCAGCAGCGCCTCGACCTCGCCCTTGGCATCAAAGTAGTCGACCTCCTCGCCGCCCGCGCCCCACTGCTCCGGGTAGCGCGTGCCATAAACAAGACCAGCCAGGCACTTTTCCTGTTTAATTTCCGTGTCTTGTGGGATATATCTCAAACCAATCTCAAATATACGTGCACGCTCCTGCTGCCGGCTCAGGTTTCGCCTCAGCGTATCCAGCAGGCCGGGCAACAGCGACGTGCGCATGACTGACTGTTCCGACGAAATCGGATTACTCAGGGCAAGCGCGTCGGCACCGGGATCCAGCAAGGTCTGCAACCGCGGATCGATAAAACTGTAGGTCACCACCTCGCGGAAACCCCGCGCCATCAGCAGTGACTCAAGCTCGCGTTCCGGTACCCGCGTTTCGCTATCGGGTCGGGCCGGCAGCTGCTCTGTGGCATCGGTCTCGGGGATCCTGTCGTAACCGTAGATACGCGCGACCTCTTCGATCAGGTCAGCTTCAATTTCAATGTCGAAGCGAAATGCCGGCGGGGTCGCATGCCAGCCCTCTGCGTATTCTTCGACGGTCATTTCGAGGCGCTGCAGTATTTCGCTCACGTCGCTGTCAGGTACGTCGATACCCAGCAGGCGGTGCAGCTGTGAGCGGCGCAATGAGACAGCGTCTCGTGCCATCTCGCCACCCGTGTCGGTTAATTCGGCAGGCCCGGGTTTTCCACCGGCTATTTCCAGCAACAATTCGGTGGCGCGCTCGACCGCAGCCAGCTGGCCACCCGGCATGACGCCGCGTTCAAACCGGTGCGAAGCGTCGGTGTGCAGGCCGAATCGTCGTGCCCGACCCGCGATAATCAGCGGTTCGAAAAAAGCCGCTTCAAAAAAGACATCGACGGTGTCATCGCGCACCCCGGTGTCCTCTCCGCCCATGATTCCTGCCAGGCCTTTCACGCCGGAGGCGTCGGCAATGACCAGCACGTCCTCGTCCAGCTTTACATCGCGCCCGTCCAGCAAGGTGAGCTTTTCACCGGGCTGTGCGCGTCGTACGTTGATACCACCATCGAGCGTGCGCAAGTCGTAGCCGTGCATCGGCTGACCGGACTCGAGCATCACATAGTTGGTGACATCCACCACCGGCGAAATCGGCCGGATGCCACCCCGCCGGAGCCTTTCCTGCAGCCACGCAGGCGTGCTCGCCGCCGGATCGATCCCGCGAATGATCCGGCCGGCAAATATCGGGCAACCGGCGCCCTCGGCAAGCGTGACCGGAAACACATCATCCACCGCCTGTGGAACGGCAGGCGTACTGATAGCGGTAACATCCAGACGATTGATGACGCCCACTTCGCGGGCGATGCCGGCCATGCCGAGGCAATCGCCCCGGTTCGGTGTCAGCTCCACTTCTATAATGTTGTCGTCGAGCTTCAGGTAGTCGCGGAACGGATCCCCGGGCCTGCCCTTGCCGGCCAGCACCATGATGCCATCGGCGTCATCACCCAGGCCCAATTCCCGCGCCGAACAGATCATGCCGTTCGACTCCACGCCGCGCAGCTTCGCCTTACGAATTTTCAGGTCGCCCGGAAGCTTTGCTCCCACAATAGCCACCGGTACCAGCTGGCCTGCCGCGACATTTGCCGCGCCACAAACGATATTCACAGTCGCGTCGCCTGTATCGACCTCACAAACGCGCAGCTTGTCGGCATCCGGGTGTGGTGCGACGGCTTTCACACGACCCAGCACCACCCCGCTGAAGTCCGGCGCAGCAGGATCAATGGCGGCTACCTCGAGCCCTGCCATGGTCAGTTGCGCGGCCAGCTCCGTGGTATCGACTGGCGGATCCACCCATTCGCGCAGCCAGGCTTCGCTGATGCGCATCAGAACTGCTCCAGGAAACGCAGGTCGTTATCGAAAAACAGGCGCAGGTCGTTAACCTGGTAACGCAACATGGCGAGTCGTTCGACGCCCATGCCGAAGGCATAGCCCGTGTATTTTTCAGCATCCACGCCGACATGCTCGAATACTTTCGGGTGCACCATGCCGCAGCCGAGAATTTCCAGCCAGCCGGTCCTGGAGCAAATACGGCAACCGCTGCCGGAACACATCACGCATTCAATGTCGACTTCGGCCGATGGCTCGGTAAAAGGAAAATACGACGGACGTAACCGCATCTTCAGGTCACGTTCAAAAAACCGTTGGGCAAAACCGTGCAGGATCGCCTTCAGGTTTGCGAAACTGACGTTCTCGTCGACCAGCAGTCCTTCAACCTGGTGAAACATCGGCGTGTGAGTCAGGTCCGAGTCGCACCGATAAACACGCCCCGGTGCGATCAGCTTCAGCGGCAACTCGCCCGCCTGCATCGCTCGTATCTGCACCGGCGAGGTATGCGTGCGTAACAGCAGGCCGGAGGGGAAATAGAAAGTGTCATGTGAGGCACGAGCCGGATGGTGCGCCGGAATATTCAGCGCCTCGAAGTTATGGAACTCATCCTCGATTTCCGGCCCTTCGTGGATATTGAAGCCGATCCCGCTGAATATCCGCTCGATACGCCGCATGGTCCGCATCACAGGATGCGGACCGCCACCCGGCTGGCCACGACCCGGCAGTGTTACGTCTACGCGGTCGGTCTCCAGCTTTTTCTCCAGGACGGCAGCTTCGAGCTCGTGGCGACGCGCTTCAATCAGCGTCGCAATCTCCCGTTTTGCCTGGTTGATCTGCTCACCTGCCGCCGGGCGTTCTGCCGCCGGCAGTTTGCCGAGCTGTTTCAGCTGCGCGGTCAGCTCGCCCTTGCGGCCGAGCAGCCGTACCCGGACCTGGTCGAGTTCCGCCAGGTCGGTTACGGACGCTATTGACTGCTTTGCCTGCTCGACCAGGCCCGCAAGATCGTTCACCGCTATCCCCAAAAAGCCGGCCACGCTGGCCGGCGCGGCCCGATTCAGCCAGCCAGGCTTGCCTTGGCCTGCTCGGCGATTGCCCCGAATGCCTCCGGGTCATGCACCGCGATATCCGCGAGCACCTTGCGGTCGATCTCGATATCGGCTTTTTTCAGGCCATTGATCAGGCGGCTGTATGAAAGACCGTGCCCACGCGCAGCGGCGTTGATACGGGTGATCCACAGCTGGCGAAACTGGCGCTTGCGCTGGCGTCGGTCGCGGTAGGCGTACTGCCCGGCCTTGATGACTGCCTGCTTTGCTACACGGTAGACCTTGCGGCGCGCACCGTAGTAACCCTTTGCCTTGTCCAGTACTTTCTTGTGACGTGCCTTGGCAACGACACCACGTTTTACTCGTGCCATGTCTGTTCCCCCTAGCTGTACGGCAGCATGCGGCGTACGGCTTTGACGTCGCTCTCTGCCACCTGCAGGGTGGCACGCAACTGGCGCTTACGCTTTGGCTTTTTCTTGGTAAGAATATGGTTCAGGTGCGACTGCTTGCGCTTGTAGCCACCAGAACCAGTGCGACGGAACCGCTTCGCGGCCCCGCGATTGGTCTTCATCTTCGGCATTTTCGTGCTCCTTCAATTAGCCGCGGCACGACAACCTATGCGTGACGGGCGAAACGCAGCCGTAGCTGCGCTTACTTTTTCTTTGGCGCTATCACCATGACCAGCTGGCGGCCTTCCATTTTTGGATACTGCTCGACGGTGCCAAGATCTTCGAGATCTTTCTGGACCCTATCGAGCATGGCCCGCCCCAGATCCTGGTGCGCCATCTCGCGACCGCGGAAACGTAACGTAACCTTGGCCTTGTCTCCACTGCTCAGGAACTTTGTCAGGTTCTTCAGCTTTACCTTGTAATCACCGTCGTCCGTTCCCGGGCGAAACTTAACTTCCTTGACGTGAATCTGCTTCTGTTTCTTGCGTGCTACCTGCGCCTTCTTCGATTCTTCGAAGAGGTACTTGCCGTAGTCCATGATGCGGCAAACCGGTGGTTCCGCATTCGGTGAAACTTCTACCAGATCCATCGCGGCACTTTTCGCCAAGTCACGGGCCTCTTCGATAGTCATAACGCCCGCCTGCTCTCCGTCAGAGCTAATTACACGCACACTCGGCGAAGTAATTTCCTGGTTACGTTTTGCTCTCTTGGCTTTAGGTGCTGCTATGTTTCAGTCCTCCAAACTAATGCGGCCGCGGCGCGCGCAATCTTCGGCCAGGCGCCCGGCAAACTTGTCTGTCGACATGCCGCCAAGGTCCTCGCCACTGCGCGTGCGCACGGCCACGACTTTGTCCGCCTGCTCCCGGTCGCCAACGACCAGCAGATAGGGGACGCGTTGTATCGTGTGCTCGCGGATTTTAAGCCCGATTTTTTCGTTTCTCAAGTCAGTTTCGACTTGAAAACCCTGTTTTTTCAGGGATTGCGCCACTTCTTCAGCATAGGCTGCCTGGCGGTCGGTAATGGTCAGGACCACCGCCTGCACCGGAGCCAGCCAGGGAGGCAGTGAACCGGCGAAATGCTCGATCAATACGCCAATAAAGCGCTCCAGTGAGCCCAGAATCGCCCGGTGCAGCATGACCGGCACCTGGTGTGAGCTGTCCCGGTCGACGTATTTGGCCCCCAGCCGGGCCGGCATGGAGAAGTCCAGCTGCACCGTGCCCAGCTGCCAGACCCGGCCAATGCTGTCATGCATGAAAAAATCGATTTTCGGCCCGTAGAAGGCCCCCTCGCCCTCCTCGACCCGGTGTTCCAGGCCAATCTGCTCGAGGGCCTGAGCCAGCGCCTGCTCCGCCTTGTCCCAAAGCGCGTCCTCACCGACCCGCTTTTCCGGGCGGGTGGACAGGGCCACCGAGACGTCGTCGAAGCCAAAATCGGCATAGACGCTCATCAGCAGCTCGATAAACCCGGCAACCTCCTGCTGGATCTGGCCCTCGGTGCAGAAGATATGCGCATCATCCTGGGTGAAATTGCGCACCCGCATCAGCCCGTGCAGCGTGCCGCTGGCCTCGTTTCGATGACACGAACCAAATTCCGCCATGCGGATTGGCAGGTCGCGGTAGCTGTGCAGGTGCTGGTTGAATATCTGCACGTGGCACGGGCAGTTCATCGGCTTGATGGCGTACTGCCGGTTTTCCGAACCGGTGGTGAACATGTTCTCGCCGTACTTGCCCCAATGCCCTGATTTTTCCCACAGGCTGCGGTCGAGGATTTGTGGCGTGTGTACTTCCTGGTAGCCGGCCTCCTCCAGCCGGGTACGCAGGTAGTCCTGGATTGTCCGGTAAAGCCGCCAACCCTTGTCGTGCCAGAACACCATCCCCGGGGCCTCGGGCTGGGTATGAAACAGGTCGAGCAGCTTGCCAAAGCGCCGATGGTCGCGCTTCTCGGCCTCTTCCAGACGGTGCAGATAGGCCTTCAGCGCATCCTTGTTCGGCCAGGCCGTACCGTAAATCCGCTGCAGCATTTCGTTGTTCGAATCACCGCGCCAGTAGGCGCCGGCAAGCTTTGTCAGCTTGAAGGCTTTTATTCTTCCGGTGCTCGGCACATGTGGCCCGCGACACAGATCTTTCCAGTCGCCTTGCCGGTAGAGGCCAATCTCCTCATCTGCAGGGATCGCCTCGATTATTTCCGCCTTGTAATGCTCACCCTCACTGCGGAAGTACGCGATCGCCTCGTCGCGTGCCAGGACTTCCCGCTGTACGGGCAAATCTGCCGCGGCAAGTTTCTTCATCCGCGCCTCGATCTTTTCCAGGTCTTCCGGTGTAAACGGGCGTTCAAACGAAAAATCGTAATAAAAGCCATCGTCGATTACCGGGCCGATGGTGATCTGCGCCGACGGAAACAACTCCTTTACCGCCTGTGCCAGCAGGTGCGCAGTTGAATGCCGCAGTACTTCCAGCCCGTCCTCGTCCTTCGCGGTGACGATTGCCACTTCGGAGTCTTCGTCGATGACGTGCGAGGTATCGACAAGCTGTCCATCGACGCGGCCGGCAAGCGCCGCGCGCGCCAGCCCGGGACCAATGTCTGCGGCCAGGTCTGCGACAGACACCGGTGTATCGAAACTTCTTTTGCTGCCGTCAGGCAGTGTCAGTACCGGCATGGGATTGGTCTGTAATGGCGCAAAAACTAAGGGGCGCAACAGCGCCCCACGGTGAACCTGGTAGGCGCGGGCGGGATCGAACCACCGACCACTACCATGTCAAGGTAGTGCTCTACCACTGAGCTACGCGCCTCAAGGGCGGTACAAGATACCGGAAGCCCCCGTTCGGCGGCAAGTGGCCGCTGCCGTCCTCAGCCGGTACCGGTTTTGGCCTGCCGCCGGGTGGGGCTGCCGGCTGTGCCGCCGGGCAAGCCCAGGCCGTAGCGGCGCACCCGTTCTATTTCATCCCGCAGCCTTGCGGCATCCTCGAACTCCAGGTCGCTGGCGTGCTTGTACATCTGCTGTTCCAGCCCGTCGATGTGCTGCTTCAGCTCACCCGCACTCATGCGCTGGTAACGGGCCATTTCCTCGGCCACCTTGCGCGGGGTGCGCCGTCGGGGATCATGCGCAGCGTGCGCACCCTCCATTATGTCGGCCACCGCCTTGTTGATGGACTGCGGCGTGATGCCATGCTCCTTGTTATGCGCCACCTGCCTTTTGCGCCGCCTGTCAGTCTCGTCGATGGCCCTCTGCATCGACCCGGTCATCCTGTCGGCATACATGATCGCCCGGCCATTTATGTTGCGCGCCGCCCGACCGACCGTCTGAATCAGTGAGCGATCCGAACGCAGGAACCCTTCCTTGTCGGCATCGAGGATCGCAACCAGTGATACTTCCGGCATATCCAGGCCTTCGCGGAGCAGATTTATGCCGACCAGCACATCAAATTTACCCAGACGGAGGTCACGGATAATCTCTGTGCGCTCAACGGTATCAATGTCCGAGTGCAGATAACGTACCCGCACGCCATGTTCACGCAGGTATTCGGTCAAATCCTCCGCCATGCGCTTGGTCAGTGTCGTTATCAGCACCCGCTCGCCATTTTCGACTGTCGCATTGATTTCGGACAGCGCATCGTCCACCTGCGACGAGACCGGGCGCACCTCCACGACGGGATCAACCAGCCCGGTGGGCCGCACCACCTGCTCGACGGTATTGTCGGCATGCTCGCGCTCGTACTGGCCGGGCGTGGCCGACACAAAAATGGTCTGCGGCGCCAGGCGTTCCCACTCATCGAAGCGTAGGGGCCGGTTGTCGAGCGCCGATGGCAAGCGGAAGCCAAATTCGACCAGCGTTTCCTTACGCGAACGGTCGCCGCGAAACATCGCGCCAAGCTGGGGCACCGTGGCGTGACTTTCGTCGACTATCAGCAAGGCGTCGTCAGGCAGGTAGTCGTACAATGTAGGTGGCGGTTGACCTTCCGCGCGGCCGGACAGGTAGCGCGAGTAGTTTTCGATGCCCGAGCAGTACCCGAGCTCATTGATCATTTCGATGTCATACAACGTGCGCTGAGCCAGCCGCTGCGCCTCAAGCAGCTTGTTTGCGCTACGCAGTTGGTCCAGTCGAATGCGCAGCTCATCCTTGATCTGATCAACAGCACGCAACATCGTTTCGCGCGGCGTAACGTAGTGCGTACCAGGGAAGATAGTGAACCGCGGTATCTTGCGCACGACCTCGCCGGTCAGCGGGTCAAACAGGCTCAGTGACTCCACTTCCTCGTCGAACAGCTCTATCCGCAATGCCTCCCGTTCGTTTTCTGCCGGGAATACATCAATCAGGTCGCCACGGACGCGGTAAGTGCCCGGGCGCAGCTCTATCTCATTACGCTTGTACTGCATCTCGGCCAATGACCGCAAAATTTCCCGCTGGTCGATAATCTCGCCACGCGACAGGTGCAACACCATGCGGAAATACATCTCCGGATCGCCCAGCCCGTAGATCGCTGACACTGTCGCCACAATGATGACGTCCGGGCGCTCCAGCAACGCCTTTGTCGCCGACAGCCGCATCTGCTCGATATGCGAGTTTATCGAGGCATCTTTCTCGATAAATGTATCGGTCGATGGTACGTAGGCTTCCGGCTGGTAGTAGTCGTAATAGGAAACAAAGTACTCCACGGCGTTTTGCGGGAAAAACTCCCGCATCTCACCGTAGAGCTGCGCAGCAAGCGTCTTGTTATGCGCCATGATCAATGCCGGGCGCTGCTGTGCCTGAATGATGTTGGCCATGGTGAACGTCTTGCCGGAGCCGGTTACACCCAGCAGGGTCTGCCGTGCAAGCCCGTTTTCAATGCCTTCGAGCAGCCCGGCTATCGCAGCCGGCTGGTCGCCGGCCGGCGCGAAGTCCGCCTGCAATTTGAACTGGTGGTGAGCCATGGTTGTCTGGCTTAAGATACCCCGCTCGCATCGCAACTGACAATCGGAGCCTGACGTGAGCATAGACCTGTCGCGGAGGATCAACCGCATCAAAGCTTCCGCCACCATGGCGGTTACAGCGCTTGCTGCACAGTTGCGCGCCGAGGGCAAGGATGTCATTGGACTGGGCGCAGGAGAACCGGACTTTGACACGCCATCGCATATCAAGGAAGCAGCAATGCAGGCCATCCGCGACGGGCATACCAAATACACTGAGGTCGGAGGCACGGCAGAACTCAAGCAGGCCGTCATCGACAAGTATGCCCGCGACAACGACTTGCAGTACGTACCCGACCAGATAATCGTATCGGCGGGCGCCAAGCAGTGCATTTTTAACCTGTGCCAGATTCTGCTCGACGATGGTGACGAGGTAATCGTGCCAGCGCCTTACTGGGTCTCGTATCACGACATCCCGCGTCTTTGTGGTGCACGAGTCACCGAAATGTTTGCCGGCCCGGGACAACACTTTCGTATAACGCCAGATCAGCTGGCTGCATCCATAAGTGATCGCACGCGCCTGGTGCTGCTGAACAGCCCGTGCAATCCCACCGGGGCTGTCTATACCCGCGATGAACTGGCCGCGCTGGGCGAGGTGCTGCTGGAACACGAACAAGTTGTCGTGGCAACCGACGATATTTACGAGCATATCTGCTGGGCTGACGAGCCTTTCTGCAGTTTTGCCACAGCCAATCCGGCGTTGCGTGACCGCACCGTTGTCATCAATGGTGTGTCCAAGGCCTATGCAATGACCGGCTGGCGTATTGGTTACGCTGCCGGACCAGTTGAACTGGTCGCCGCCATGAAAAAGGTGCAGGGCCAGAGCACTACCAATGCGGCATCGGTCAGCCAGGCTGCGGCTGTGGCAGCGCTGCAGGGAGAACAGCAATGCGTAGCGGCGATGACTGCTGAATTCAGGGAACGGCACGATTATGTATTGCAGCAGCTCGAGTCCATTCCCGATGTGCACTGCGAGCCGGCCGGCGGAACATTCTATCTTTTCCCGGACATGCGGCGCCTGATACGCCGTCTCGAAATGGAAGACGACCTGGAGCTGACGCGCCACCTGCTCGACGAAGCCGGGGTTGCGCTGGTTGGGGGATCGGCCTTCGGCGCGCCGGGCTTTGTGCGTATTTCCTACGCAACTGCCCTGACCAAGCTGGAAACCGCCATGGACAGGCTCAAGGTGGCGCTTGGCTGACCGCCAGCGGTTCCTTGACTTGCCCTGATCGCACAGACAGAATGACGCGCTTCGCGCTTCCCCGGTAGCTCAGTTGGTAGAGCGGGTGACTGTTAATCACTAGGTCGTTGGTTCGAGTCCGACCCGGGGAGCCAGGTTCAGTAAGAGGGGGAATGCTGTTGCATTCCCCCTTTTTTATGCTTCTTGCTGCCGGCTACAGAACCGGACAAGCGGGCCCCGGCGGCAGCAGGAACATCTGACGCATCAGCGCCAGGTCCTGCAGGTCAACCGTGCCATCGCCGTTGAAATCTCCATCCTGATCTGTGGTCAGGAACACCTCGCGCAGAAGCGCCAGGTCCTGCAGGTCGACAAACATGTCCTGGTTCAGATCTCCGTCGCAAAAATTGCCAAAGCCGTCGCCGTCAGTGTCACGCTGAGCGGGATTGGCGACCTCGGTGCAGTTGTCAGTGCTGTCCAGAACGCCGTCATTATCCGAGTCAATGGAGCGTGGCCCGGTCAGCGTAACGGTACTGTAGTTGAGGTCTGCTTCAATTTCCGCATCGGTGAATGGCAGCCGCACCCATTGCTTGTTGGCGTACAGCGCAGTCTGGTCAGCATAATTCGGATTCTCCGGGTCGCTTGACTGCGAGTAGCTCAGCAGCGCATCAGCTACCACGCCGTCGTCATTCCAGGTCACTGTCTGCATATAGCTGTTGCCGTAATTAATCGGCGAATAACCAACGCCGCTCTGCAGGTCTGCCTCAATAGTACTGAACATGCCGGACCCGTCAGCCCCGCCATGTATCGGATAACGTACGGCGTTCCTTTCGTCAAAGTGGATGTCGCCCCACACTGCATCCACCGCAATGCCATTGTCGTTAAGACGCTGGACGCCGGTCGCCAGGTACTGCATCAGCTGGTCACGAATTGCAGGGTCGGTATCGGCCAGATCACGCGGCGTGTTGACCGGGTCCGCCGGGTCGAACGGCGTTTCGAACAGAGAAAGAAACAGCGGATCGCTGTCTTGAGCAAAAATCGTCACGAGAAACTCGGCCCAGATTTGCGGGCCGACGCTGTCAGCATTCTGCTTCCTGTCCCAGTTTGCCAGCGTATTGCAAGCCAGCCCGACATCAACAATTAAGCCGTCGCCCAGATCCACCATCGGCCCGTCAGCCTGGCAAAGTGCCACAAGGTCATCCAGCAACAGCTCGGCACCGTAATTACGACTGCCAAACATCACATCCTGGAGCGTACTGAGGGTAAAGCCTGGCGCGCCAAGCCCGTCACTTCCAGCCAGTCGCTCTTCGACCATTTTCAGGCCAAGTCTCGTGCGCAGGCTGCGTGCTGACTCCTCCGTATCAAACAGTGGCGAAAAACCGGTTAACGGCGTCGCCGGATTAGTCACCCAGTGATTGTCATTCGAGTTGGTAACGTAGGTCTGGTTCTGCAGCGAGGGCAGGTTATCGCTGCCGATAATGCCCGCCTGCGGCGCACTGGGATCGACATCCCAGCGACAGGCTGTGCTACTGCCGTCGAGCACAATCAGCCCGGTCAGGGAAGCAATCTGGCCACCCGTGAACGAAGGCGTACAACTGGCAAGCTTGTCGCTGCTGACATTGGGCACTACGGAAATATCACCATAAAAGGCATTCCCGGCGCTGTCTGCCGCGACGGTATGCACCCATGGCAGGCCAAGATTATCGTTGAGGACATTGATGAATTCGTCCAGGGAACTGGCCTGGTTCATCAGCCGAAACTGCTCAATCGCACGCAGGTTGTCTGCGTTGGCATCACCCACGGCAAAGATGTTTGCCCCCAGCGCCCAGATAGAGGCGCCGAGCACGGGCGTGAAATCCAGTATCCAGCCATGAACCGAACGGTAGAAAGTGTGATCGCGGACTTCGACGCCAGTGGCAGTGGTTACCTCGATACTCACCGGGTGCTGTTCGAGCTCCATTGCCTTGCCGTTGTACAGGTATTGTGTCGGGTTACCAGGGACAAGCGGCACGTCGAACAAGGTAAAGCGCCAGGCCGGAGAAACGGTATGACTCCAGGCTACATCCTTATTGAACCCGATATTGACATAGGGCACTCCATGCAGCGATGCGCCCATTACATCCAGCTCACCGGGAATGGTCAGGTGGATCTGGTACCAGCGCAGCGGGCCGTCCCAGGGAAAGTGCGGATTACCCAGCACCATGCCCCTGCCGCTTTGTGTCGCAGTGCTGCCAAGGGCATACATATTCGATCCGAGATCCGACAGGCGACGCATGCCCGCGAACATGGAAAAATCTGCTTTTTCAATCGCCTGCTTCAGCGATCTTTCGTAACGCTTTTCACCAGCCTTTGATCTTTGCGCCCCGGGTGGTTCAGCCGAACGAATGAGCGAAACCAGCTCCCCTGCGCTGCCACGCAGGATCAGCTTGTAGAACACCTTGAGCATGTCACGTGCGGTGATTGGCCGTACCCATCCCTGATCACGACAGTCTGCAGGCAGATTGGCCAGTCCGGTATCGGCCAGGTAGCGGTTGTAGCCGTCGGCATAACCCGCGGCCAACTCCCGACCCTGCTGGCTTGCTGCAGCATAGAATTGATCTATGAAATCTTCATTGTTTACCAGGGTGTAGAAAAAATCCTGGTCGACACGCCCGGGGCTGTCGCCGAAGTGGAATGCCTGCCGGCCGTTGGCCTCAACCACCTCTCTGGCCAGAACACAGATATTGTGGCTGGCGTAAACGTAGCCATACCCATAACCAACACTCCCCCAGTCATCTGCCTTGATGTGGCTGATGCCGTACGATGTAGTTCTCACCTCCGAGCTGTAGTCTCCAACAGCTACGGCGCTGACCGGAAGCGATACTGAAAATAATGCCGCACACAGGCGTAACCAGAAATTCATATACATCCTCCGCGCAGCTGGTCAGCTCAAACCATTGCGTCTTATTTTCAGCCTGCAGGCTGCAAGCCGTCCCCTTCCAACCATCTTGGATGAGGCGCGCACGGAGTGTCAATTTCCTTGTGCTATCGCCGCGACGTAGCTAAGGTCAGCGCGTGGATTTCAGGTCAATTAAACATATTGCCGTCCTGTCTGCGCTGCTTTACAGCATGGGCGCCGGCGCCGAGACAGCACGCGGCTACTTCGAACTGGCGGGTTCACTTTATAACCCGGACTGGGAACTTCGTGAAAACGCCACCGGGCTGCGGCTATCCGGTGCCTGGCTGGTAACCGACAAACTGCGCATTCGTGGTACCTACAATACCGCAGATACTGATTTCGTCGATCTGCCGATACGCGAACTGCGTGGCCTGCCATTTGGCAACTGGCGTGAGGCAGGTGTCGCTTATGTTCATCCGGTCGGCAGCAAAACCAGGCTCGATCTGGAGCTTTCATACCAGGGCGTCGAACTGGCAGGCGATATCGAGTCCGGCAGTGGCGTAAGTGTTGGTATTCAACATATTTTTGACCAGCGTTTCAGCGGTTCACTTCGCTTCGGCTGGTTTGACCTGGACGGCAGCGACACGCGACTTACCGGGGAACTGCTCACGCAAATCGGTTCAAACGTTGCGCTGGTAACACGAATTGATGACACCGCTGGTTTTGATTTCACCTGGTATGAAGTGGGCCTGCGTTTCCGATTCTGAAAACCCTCATTGACATAAAACTTTCTTTATGAGTTTTTCACACATTGTGATCATCATCACGGCAGACTGCAAAAGCAATCCCTACACTGGCGTCCACTCGAAACAGGAACCACTGGGCAATGAGCGAAGATCACATCAAGACAGTTGTAATAGATCAACCGCTGGATCATCGCGCAGATGATCATGCGCATGAAGAGCCAATGCCTGAAAACTCAGATGCGCAGCAGCAGGATAACTATGCACCAGGTCCGCCACCTCCTTCGTGGCTGAGCTGAATACGCCGGAAATACCCTGCAACAAAAAAGGCGCCACCAGGGCGCCTTTTTTTATGCGGCTCGATGATTGCTAGCGACTGGCACGCTGTTTCTGGTTCAGTTGATCCGCTACTTCCAAAATATAGTCTGCAAACTCAGATCCCAGTGCATCATGATTGAGGGCGTAATCCACAGTCGCCTTCAGATATCCCAGCTTGCTGCCGCAATCGTATCGCACACCTTCAAATTCATAGGCGAAAACCGGTTCCTCACGCAGCAGCATGGCTATGCCGTCGGTCAGCTGGATCTCGCCGCCTGCGCCACGCCCGGTCTGGCTGAGCATCTCAAAGGTGCGTGGTGACAGAACGTAGCGGCCCACGACACCCAGCCGGGATGGTGCCTCGGCCGGTTTTGGCTTTTCAACGATCGCATTCAATTGACCGACACGGTCAGTCATCTCCTCCACTTTTACGATACCGTACTTGTCGGTCTCGTCAGCCGGTATCTCCTGCACGCCAATGACGCTGCCCTGGCGTTTCTCGGCAACATCGCGCATTTGCCGCAGACACGGCACGTTTGCATCGATCAGGTCATCTGCCAGGTGCACATAGAAATACTCGTCACCCACAATCTTGCGGGCACACAGCACAGCATGCCCGAGACCCAGTGGTGCACTCTGCCTGATGTAGATACAGGTGGCGCGCCCGGGGGCAATTTCGCGCACAGCCTCCAGCAAATCATGCTTGCCGGCAGCCTCCAGTTCCTTTTCCAGCTCGCGGTTGGAATCGAAATGGTCTTCTATCGCTCGCTTGGCACTGCCAGTTACAAAAATCAGCCGTTCGGCGCCGGCCGACAGGGCCTCCTCAACCGCATACTGAATGAGCGGCTTGTCGACGATCGGCAGCATTTCCTTCGGGCTGGCCTTGGTAGCCGGCAGAAAGCGCGTTCCGCGGCCGGCTACGGGGAATACAGCCGTTTGTATCTTTTGAGCCACAATTCAGGTCATCAATTGCAAATAGGCGGCTACTATACCGCAAGCCTCTGAGGGCCGAACAGCGTATTACGTCACATAAAAAGAAAGGCAGGCAGCCCGATGCCGCCTGCCTCAACAACGCGGCAGGTCAGTCTGCTTCGGCCCGGGGGTCGGCGAGCAGAATATCACCGCGGTTTTTCTGCAGAACGCGGGACCCGATGCCCTTGACGTTTTGCAGCTCGTCTACTGACCTGAAGGGACCGTTCTTCTCACGCCAGGCGACGATAGCCTGCGCGCGGCTATGACCGACACCATTGAGCTCCTGCGCCAGTGTTTCGGCATCCGCCTTATTGATGTTGACCGGCCCGGCGCCCGCGATGCCCGTACACGCCAGCAGACAAAGCCATAAAATCCATTTCATGGGGTGCTCCTTGCATTGCCACTGCTCGATTGCAGTCCGGCTAGTGTGGCCTGCCCCGTCCCGGTAGCCAATGTGATTAATCGGTCTATTCGTACCGATTCACGCGGTGAGCGCTATCTCCGGGCGGGCCGAACCCCAGGACTGGCAGGCGGGGCATTGCCAGTTAAGCTCGGCAGCGAGGTAACCGCACTGACCACATCGGTAATGCAGATGAGCAAGACCCAGGCTGCGAAGTAACGCCGTCACCTCGGTGTGGCTACCCTCATAGTGGCTGCTCAGGTCAGCCAGGGCGCGATGATCTTTTATAAATTGCGCCGTAGTTTCTGCAACGACACTGTTTTCACCAAGACCGGTGGCAAGTGCCGCATGCGCCAGGTGTCCCGCCAGCTCCGGCTGGCGCTTCAGGGCCATCTGCAGCGTCCTGGAAAGCTCAGGTGCATCCGGTTTGTGACAGCCGTGTAGCCGGCGCAATACAACCGCGGCAAATTCGGGCGCAGACTCCAGCACCCGGCGATATAGCCGCATGGCAGTTTTCAGGTCATCCGTGAGTGACGCAAGGTCTGCGCGCATCAGGGCACCGCGAACAGTACCGCGACTGGACTGCTGTGCTTTTTTCAGGGCAGCGCGCATCCCGGCCAGATCGTTGTCGTCACGCGCCTGCTGCGCAAGCTCGCAGTAATAGTGCGCAATGATCTCGTTTTGCGGCGCCTGTGTCAGCCGCGCGAGTCGCCGGCGCCACTGAACTGCCTGTTCCCAGTCCTGCTGTCGCTCGTATATACCAACCAGTAGCTGCAGCGACCGCTCCAGCCGCACCTCCTGCTCAACCAGCTGCAGGAACAACGCCTCGGCCCGGTCGTACAGCCCGGCCTTCAGATAGTCCTCAGCCAATGCAAACAATGCCTGTTCACGATGGCGACGGGCAAGGTCGGGGCGCGCCAGCAGATTCTGGTGCACTTTGATGGCGCGATCAGTTTCGCCGCGCTGTCGAAACAGTGTGCCCAGTGCAAAATGAACCTCGGCGGTCGCGCTGTCTGACTGCGCCAGGTTCTTCAACAGCGTGAGCGCGCGGTCAGTCTCGTCGTGCAGAATGTGGTTCAGACCACGATAGATTTCCGCCGGCGGTACAGTCTGCTTTGTTTTCCCCCGGCGCGGCCGGGAAGTCAGGCGTGCAGCCAGCCAGCCACCTGCGGCGGCAAGGACGAACAGTACGGCCAGGAAAATTGTGTCAGCTGTCATCACGCAGAGGCAGGCTGCGCAGATTATCTGCCTCTGCCTCGGCGAGTCGCACTTCTTTTCTCAGTTTGCGCCTGTCGCGTAACAACTTGAGCACTAATACAGTAGCGCTGAGAGCACCGAACACCCAGCCAATGGCCAGGGTAAGCGCGAAAGCCTGTGCCTTTTCTATTTCAAACTCGCCGAAAGCAAGATTGAGCTGAACCGCTCCCGGATTCAGCCAGGCGAATGCAGCGGCCAGCAGCACCACGGCAAGCAGCAGCAGAATAAACAGCAGAGTGCGTATCACGATGACCTCGAGGCGGAGCCTCAGCTCTTGATAGCGTTATGACGGCCCTTGTTGACTCTCTCGCGCAGATCCTTGCCAGGCTTGAAATGTGGAACGTACTTGCCTGACAGCGCCACGGCTTCGCCCGTCTTAGGATTTCTCCCCAGCCGAGGCGGCCGGTAATGCAGTGAGAAACTGCCGAATCCGCGTATCTCGATACGCTTGCCCTCGGCCAGCGCTTCGCTCATCAGTTCGAGCAGATGCTTCACTGCCAGCTCTACGTCTTTTCCCGGCAGGTGTTTCTGCTTGCGAGCAATGGACTCGATCAGTTCCGATTTCGTCATACGAGGCGCCCCACTTGCAAATTAGTCAGTACGTTTACGGCCAGACTCCCCTCAGGAGTCATCCTTGCCGGTAATTTTCTCTTTCAGGATATCGCCCAGGCTGGTACCACCGGCGGCACTTGTCCCGGCTTTGTACTCCTGCATCGTGGCGGCTTCTTCGTGCGCTTCGCGTGCTTTGATTGACAGGTTGATAGTACGACTCTTGCGATCAAGTCCGATGAATTTGGCTTCGACCTCTTCACCGGCTTTCAGCACTGCACGTGCATCCTCGACGCGGTCACGAGACAGCTCCGATGCACGCAGCTGGCCCTCGATTTCGCCTTCCAGCTGAATTCGTGCGCCACGGGCATCGACTTCCAGCACCGTTCCCTTCACCAGGCTGCCCTTGGGATGTTCAGACAACCAGGCACCGAACGGATCCTTGTCCATCTGCTTCACACCAAGCGAGATTCGCTCGCGCTCGGGGTCGATAGCCAGTACCACGGCTTCGACTTCTTCGCCCTTGCGGTATTTGCGCACGGCCTCTTCGCCCGGCAGGTCCCAGGACAGGTCGGACAAGTGTACAAGTCCGTCGATTTCACCCGACAGCCCGATAAAGATACCGAAGTCCGTAATCGACTTGATCGTACCGGAAACCTTGTCGCCCTTATTAAAGTTAACCGCAAATTCAGCCCACGGGTTCGACGTACATTGTTTCATGCCGAGCGAAACGCGCCGGCGCTCTTCATCTATGTCGAGCACCATGACTTCGACTTCATCGCCCACCTGGACGATCTTCGACGGACTGACGTTCTTGTTCGTCCAGTCCATCTCGCTGACGTGCACCAGGCCCTCGACGCCTTCCTCGATTTCGACGAAACAGCCGTAGTCTGCCAGGTTGGTCACGCGACCAAACAGACGGGTCTGCGGCGGATAACGGCGCTGCAGCTTCTCCCAAGGATCGTCGCCAAGCTGTTTGATGCCCAGAGAAACCCGATTGCGCTCACGGTCGAACTTGAGCACCTTGACGTCTATTTCGTCGCCGACGTTTACAACTTCACCCGGGTGCTTGACGCGCTTCCATGACATATCAGTAACGTGCAGCAGCCCGTCGATGCCGCCCAGGTCAACAAAGGCACCGTAGTCGGTGAGGTTCTTCACCACGCCCTTGATTACCGCGCCTTCCTGCAGGTTTTCGAGCAGCTCTTCGCGCTCGGCACTGAATTCTTTCTCCACGACAGCGCGACGCGAAACAACAACGTTGTTGCGACGCTGGTCGAGCTTGATGACCTTGAACTCCAGGTCTTTGCCTTCCAGGTAGCTGGGATCCCGTACCGGCCGGATATCTACCAGCGAACCGGGCAGGAATGCGCGGACATTCTGAATATCCACGGTAAAACCGCCCTTCACGCGGCCATTGATCACGCCGTTAACAATGTCCTGGTTTTCAAACGCCTCCTCGAGGCGTGTCCAGGTGCGTGCCCGCTTGGCTTTTTCCCGGGAAAGACGTGTCTCGCCAAACCCGTCTTCAACGGCATCCAGCGCGACTTCGACCTCATCGCCGATTTCGACTTCCAGATGACCGTTTTCATCGGTGAACTGGCTGACTGGAATGACCGCCTCTGACTTGAGGCCGGCATTGACTACGACAATATCGGGACCGACATCAACGACGCTGGCTTTTAGAATGGTCCCTGGCTTGATCCGCTGACTGGCGATGCTCTCTTCGAAAAGCTCGGCAAAACTCTCTGACATGGTTGTGTATATCCACGGCCACTACGGCCGACTCAAAAATAACCACCTGTTTCATCCGCAAACAGCGTGGGTCCAAAAAAAATGTGCCGGGACCTCCTGTCCGCAGCGACTCCCCTACTCTTCGTTTGTTGCACTGCCAAAAACCTGTCCGGCGAGCGCAAGTACCTGATTGACGACATCCTCAATGGAAACACCGGTGGTGTCGATGCAAACCGCATCGAAAGCCGGCTTCAGCGGCGCTACCGCGCGCTGGGCATCACGGCGATCCCGCTCGGTGATGTCCGTCAAAAGGGCGGCTAGGCTAACATCCATCCCCTTGTCCTTCAACTGCTTATGCCGCCTTCGGGCTCTTTCTGCGGCACTTGCGGTCAGGTAGATTTTGAGCCCGGCATCGGGAAACAGCACGGTTCCCATGTCCCGTCCGTCGGCGACCAGGCCGGGCGGCTGCCTGAAGCCATGCTGTATATCAATCAATGCCTTGCGGACCTGTGGCACCGCAGCGATTGCTGACGCAGCCTTGCCGGCCGATTCGGTTCGGATCCCGGCGGCAACATCACGGCCATTGAGCAGGGCCTGCTCGGCGCCATCGGCTCCGGCGGCGAAGCCGATTTCGAGGCCCGCCACAAACTCGCCGACCGCCTCAGCCTCGCCCAGCCCAATGCGCGCCTCCTGCACCGCCAGGCCTGCCATCCGGTACAAGGCACCGCTGTCGAGGTAATGCCAGCTCAGGGCCGTGGCCACAAGTCGGCTCACGGTGCCCTTGCCGGCACCACCGGGGCCATCAATTGCAATTACTGGTGGTGCGTCCATAAGAGTCATCACAGGTGATACTAAAGCCAACGGAATTTGCCACGTCGACAAAGGACGGGAATGAGGTAGCGACATTATCAGTTTCGTTTATCCGGATTTCTTCGCACGCCGCCAGCGACGCAACGGCAAACGCCATCGCAATACGATGGTCGCCACGGGATTCGATGCTGCCACCGCCAATCGTGCCGCCGGTAATACTGATGCCGTCAGTTGCAGGGGTTGCGGTAACACCCAACCGCTTCAGGCCGTCCGCCATTACAGCAATCCGGTCGCTTTCTTTCAGACGCAACTCGGCAGCACCGGTCAGGGTCGTGGTACCGGAAGCAAACGCCGCAGCAATAAAGAATACCGGAAACTCGTCTATTGCCAGCGACACCAGTTCCGGCGGGACATCAATGCCACGCAGGTCGCTGCGCCGTACCTCTATGTCAGCGACCGGTTCGCCACAGCGTGACACCACTTCACTGACGTTTATGTCTGCCCCCATCATCGCCAGCAGCTCGAGCAAACCGATCCTGGTCGGGTTGACGCCCACCCCGGTCAACCGTAATGGCTCAGCGCCCGCAATGAGCGCCGCAACGATGAAAAAAGCAGCGGCAGAAAAATCACCAGGAACCTCAAGGCTGCGCCCTGTCAGGCTTTGCCTCCCCGCCAGCTGCAGGGTCTTGTCACGTTGAGTGAGCTCGGCACCAAACCAACGCAGCATTCGCTCGGTGTGATCGCGGGTTGTGGCGGTCTCGTGCAGCGTCGTCACGCCATCAGCCTGCAGCGCAGCAAGTAATATCGCCGACTTCACCTGTGCGCTGGGAATTTGCAACGTGTAGTCGATGCCGTGCAGCCGGCGGCCGGAAATTCGCAGCGGCGCATGACCCGCCGTGGTCGTTATCGCCGCGCCCATTTGCTCCAGAGGCTCTGCAATACGGCCCATCGGTCGCGAGGAAAGAGACCTGTCGCCAGTCAGCACGCTGTCGAAGGGCATCCCGGCCAGCAACCCGGCCAGCAACCGCATCCCGGTGCCAGAGTTGCCAAGGTAGATTTCGTCGCCGGATTCCTGCAGCCCGTCTACACCCGTGCCGTGTATCACAAGCCGGTCGGACGCGGGGCAATCGATAGTTGCTCCGAGCCTGCGCATCGCCGCCACTGTAGCGAGGCAGTCCTCGCCGGGAAGAAATCCGGTGACTTCGGTGATTCCCTCGGCTATCGCGCCGAGCATGACCGAACGATGAGAAACTGACTTGTCGCCAGGCAACGCGAGCGTGCCCGCAACGTCGCCACGACGGCAGACCCAGTTCATTTGCCGGTTACCTGACTCAGACCACTGCGCTGGGATACGACCCCAGAACCCGGAACAACGACGTTACTTTTTCGAGCTCGGCCAGTGCCGCCGCGACTTTTTCGTCGTCTGCATGGCCTTCGACATCGACAAAAAACACGTAGTCCCACTTTTGCCGGCGTGATGGGCGGGACTCGATACGCGTCATGTTAATGTCATGGGTCGCCATTGGATACAACAGCTGCTGCAGTGACCCCGGCGTATGACCCGCTGACATGAGCAATGAAGTCTTGTCGTGCCCACTGGGCGGGAACAGGTCACGGCCGATAACCAGGAAGCGGGTTGTGTTGTCTGGCCGATCTTCAATGTTGGAAACCAGGCATTCGAGCCCGTAAACCTCGGCAGCGGCATCGCCGGCCACGGCGGCCGCACCAGCCTCATCTTTTGCCCGCCGTGCGCCCTCGGCGTTGCTGCTGACCGCAATTCGTTCGATTCCGGGCAGGTATTCGTCCAGCCATGAGCGACATTGCGCCAGCGAGTGCCGATGGGAATATACCTTTTGTATTTTGCAGATATCGTCGACGTTTGATAGCAGGTGCTGGCGGATACGCAGCTCTACCTCGCCGCAAATATTAAGCGGTGAGGTTACGAACATATCCAGCGTATTGGTAACCGTGCCTTCGGTTGAGTTCTCCACTGGCACTACGCCAAAGTCGGCAACGCCTCCTTCAACTTCGTGAAAAACTTCTTCTATAGTTGCCAGTGACAAGGCACGGACCGAGTGGCCAAAATGTTTCAGCACCGCTGCCTGTGTAAAGGTGCCTTCCGGCCCGAGGAACGCCACCTTGAGCGGCTCCTGCTGCGCCAGGCATGCTGACATCACTTCGCGGAACAGTCGCACCATCTCTTCGTCACGCAAAGGCCCGTCATTGCGATCGATTACCCGGCGAAGGATCTGCGCCTCACGCTCGGGACGGTAGTAGTCGACGGTTTTTCGCCCCGAACCCTTGGTCAGACCCGCGTGCTTTGCAATGCGGGCACGTTCACTGATCAGCTCCTGGATACGGGTATCGAGCTCATCGATCTTGTTGCGAATCGCCTCGAGCGCAGGCGTTTTTTCGTTATCACTCATAGTGCACGCACGTTGAGGACGCCGTCGATGCCCTCAAGAGCCCCGATCGTAGTCGCGGAAACCTCTGCCTCAACATCGACAAGGGTGTAGGCGACGTCACCGCGCGACTTGTTCAACATGTCGACGATATTGAGATTGGAATCAGCCAGACAGGTCGATATCTGGCCAAGCATGTTTGGCACGTTCGCATTGGCAATGGCCAGCCGATAGCCTTCGGTCCGCGGCAGTATCGCCGCCGGAAAGTTCACCGAATGCCGCACGTTGCCGTTTTCGAGAAAATCCCGAACATTCTGCGCCACCATGACTGCACAATTATCTTCTGCCTCGCCGGTGGAAGCACCCAGGTGTGGCAGCGCTGTCACCCGCGGGTGGGATTTCAGCTCGTTGGTCGGGAAGTCCGTGACGTACATGCCGACCTGCTCCTTATCGAGGGCTTCGCGCAAGGCGGTTTCGTCGACGATTCCGCCGCGTGCAAAGTTGAGCAGGATGGCCCCTTCGCGAAACTGGCCGATCTTGTCAGCATCAATGAGGTTGCGTGTGCCTTCGACCAGTGGCACATGCAGGGTGAGAAACTCGGCACGGCGACACAGTTGATCGAGGCTGTCCGCCTGCTCCACTCCGCTGGACAATTGCCAGGCGCGATGCACAGTTATATGCGGATCGAAGCCGATAACTTCCATACCCAGTGACAACGCAGCATTGGCAACCTCGACACCGATGGCGCCAAGACCGATAACACCAAGCGTGCGTCCGGGAAGCTCGATGCCGCGAAATTTCTTTTTGCCTGACTCGACAGCCTTGTGCAGTGCTGCATCGTCTCCCTCGAGCCCCTGGACGTAGTGCCATGCCTGGCACAGGTTGCGCGCGCCCAGCAGCATCCCGGCAATGACCAGTTCTTTTACGGCATTGGCATTGGCACCCGGCGCATTCAGCACTGGAATGCCGCGTTTGGTCATCGCATCGACAGGGATATTGTTTACCCCGGCGCCCGCACGGCCGATTACTTTGACCGAATCCGGCAGCTCCATGTCATGCATCTTGTGTGAACGCAGCAGAATCGCGTCCGGGTGACCAATTTCAGACGCCACTTCAAACCGGTCGCGTGGCAGGCGTTCCAGGCCAACCAGTGAAATATTGTTCAGTGTCAGAACTTTGAAGCTCATGTGTTTTTAACCGTGTTTCTTTTCAAAATCGCGCATGACGTCGATTAGCGCATCGACGCCCTCCTCGGGCATTGCGTTGTAGATGCTTGCACGCATCCCGCCTACCGAGCGATGGCCTTTGAGGTTGGCCAGGCCGGCTGCCGTTGCAGTCTTGAGAAATACCGGGTCAAGCGCCGGGTCTGCCAGCGTGAAGGGGATGTTCATCCAGGACCGGCAGTCCGGGTCGACCGGATTGGCATAAAAACCGGAGGCGTCAATAAAGCCGTAAAGCTTGTCCTTCTTGCGCCGGTTGATTTCCGCGATTGCCGGCAGGCCACCCAGGCTCCTGAGCCACTTGAAAACCAGCCCGGCGACATACCAGGAAAATGTAGCCGGCGTATTTGACATCGAACCACTGTCAGCATGGACCTGGTAGTTCAACATGGCAGGTGTTTCGGGCCGGGCATGCCCAATCAGGTCATCGCGAACAATAACGACCGTCAGCCCCGCCGGGCCGATGTTTTTCTGGGCGCCAGCGTAAATCACACCAAAACGGCTGATATCAACCGGGCGCGACAAAATTGTCGATGACATATCGGCAACCAGCGGCACGCCGCCGCTGTCCGGAATGTTGTGAAACTCGACACCGCCAATCGTTTCGTTTGGCGTGTAGTGCAGGAAAGCTGCATCGGCTGCGACCGCCCAGGCGCTCTCGTCCGGTATCGAGGTGTAATTGGTGCCGGCTGCATCGGCCACGGCGACTGCAGCGCCATATCGTCCGCCTTCCTTGTGCGCTTTCTTGCCCCAGCTGCCCGTAATTACGTAATCGAGACGCTGGCCGGGCGCGGAAAGATTCAGAGGCACTGCGGCAAACTGCAAGGTTGCACCACCCTGCAGGAAGAGCACCTTGTAATTGTCGGGGATGGCCAGCAGCTCACGCAGGTCGGCTTCCGCCTGTTGCGCGATCTCGCTGAAGCCGGCACTGCGATGACTCATTTCCATCACCGACATTCCGCCACCCTGCCAGTCAGTGAGATCGTCACGCACTTGCTGCAAAACCGCCAGCGGCAGCGCTGACGGCCCGGCACTGAAATTAAAAACTCGAGCCATCCAGCCCTCCGATTATTCCTGGGTCGAATCGTTAGTGGCGGGCTCTATGCTGTCGCCATTCAGCCCGTCGATACGCTCCATGCCAACGAGGGCATCGTCACCCTGCACCCGGATCAGGCGCACGCCCTGTGTGTTGCGACCCATGCGGGAAATACCGGCCACCTCGGTCCGCACGAGGGTGCCGCCTGCGCTGATCAGCATCACTTCATCGTCATCGCTCACATGCACTGCACCGACCAGAACCCCGTTGCGCTCCGTTGTCTGGATCGCAATCACGCCCTGACCGCCGCGGCGGTGTGACGGAAAATCGGTAACAAGCGTGCGTTTTCCGTAGCCTTTTGCCGTGGCGATAAGTATCTCGCCCTCGTCAGCGTCCGGCTCGACAACAATCAGCGAAATTACCCGATCATCGCCGTCGAGACGTATGCCGCGCACACCAGCAGCATTACGGCCCATTGGTCGCACATCGCCAGCATCAAACCTGATCGCCTTGCCGTTGCTGGCAAAAAGCATGATCTGCTGATTGCCCTCGGTAATTTCGACATCGACCAGCGCATCGTCTTCGCGCAATGCCACGGCAATAATTCCGTTGGTTCGCGGTCGCGAGAATGCCTGCAACTCGGTTTTCTTGACCGTGCCCTTGCTGGTCGCCATCGTGATAAAGCGGTCTGGCTCATAATCGCGAATCGGCAGCACCGCGGTGATTCGTTCATCGGCTTCCAGTGGCAACAGATTCACTATCGGACGACCGCGTGCGCCCCGGCTGGCCTGCGGCACCTGGTAAACCTTCAGCCAGTACAACTTTCCACGCGTCGAAAAACACAACAACGTGTCGTGGGTGTTGGCAACGAACAGCTTGTCGACAAAATCCTCATCCTTGACCTGCGTCGCTGCTTTGCCACGACCGCCACGTCGCTGGGCCTGGTAGGTCCCAAGCGGCTGCGCCTTGGCATAGCCGGCATGCGACAGCGTTACCACCACGTCTTCCTCGGTGATCAGATCCTCAATGGTCAGGTCCGATTGTGTTTCGACGATTTCGGTACGACGCTCGTC
This sequence comes from Gammaproteobacteria bacterium, assembly GCA_013003425.1. NCBI lineage: Bacteria > Pseudomonadati > Pseudomonadota > Gammaproteobacteria > Gammaproteobacteria bacterium. The sequence goes on from JABDJB010000078.1 coordinate 142,482, forward strand.
CGAGTAGCTCTCGCGCGCTTCCGCTAACTCCTCGCTTATCACGCTGGTAAGCCGATCCGGGCTGTCGAGAATGTCAGTCAGGTTCTCGATCGTGGCGATAATGTTGCGATACTCTTCGACCAGCTTGTTCTGCTCAAGGCCGGTCAGCCGGTGCAGTCGCAATTCCAGGATCGCCTGGGCCTGAGTCTCGGAAAGCTTGTACTGGTCGCCCTGCAGCCCCCAGTCGCCGACTGAATTTTCCGGTCGCGTGAGCTCCTGGCCCGCACGCTTGAGCATGTCCGTTACTACACCCGGCTGCCAGCTGGCGGCAACCAGCGCTACCCTGGCATCGGCCGGTGTCTTCGACTTCTTGATCAAAGCGATGACCGGGTCGATATTGGCCAGCGCTACCGCCAGCCCCTCCAGCACGTGGGCGCGATCGCGCGCCTTGCGCAGGTCATAAATGGTACGCCGGGTGACCACCTCACGACGGTGCTGCAGAAACGCATCGAGCACTTCTTTCAGATTTAGCAGTCGTGGCTGCCCATGACTCAGCGCTACGATGTTGATGCCGAATACGCTCTGCATCATCGTCTGCTTGTACAGGTTGTTCAGTACGACATCGGCAACCTCGCCACGCTTGAGCTCGATCACCATGCGCATGCCGTCCTTGTCCGACTCGTCGCGCAGGTCAGAAATACCATCGAGTCGCTTCTCGCGCACCAGCTCGGCAATCTTCTCCAGCAACCGGGCTTTGTTAACCTGGTACGGCAGCTCGTTGACAATGATTGCCTGACGGTTGTTCTTGCGCTCTTCGATTTCCGTCCGTGCCCGGACGTAGATGCGGCCGCGCCCGGTCTTGTATGCCTCGACGATGCCACGCGCGCCGTTAATGATGCCGGCGGTTGGAAAATCCGGACCCGGCAGGTGCTGCATCAGTTCGGGCAGGCCGATGTCCGGGTTCTCCAGCAGCGCCAGCGTCGCATCGATGACTTCCCGCAGATTGTGCGGCGGGACGTTGGTGGCCATGCCAACTGCGATGCCCGATGAGCCATTGACCAGCAGGCTGGGGATACGGGTGGGCAGAACTGTCGGTTCCTGCTCCCTGGCATCGTAATTGGGGACAAAGTCGACTGTTTCCTTGTCGATGTCGGCCAGCAGTTCCGAGGCCAGCCTGGTCATCCGGCATTCGGTATAGCGATAGGCTGCCGGCGGATCGCCATCGATCGAGCCGAAGTTGCCCTGGCCGTCGATCAGCGTGTAACGCATCGAAAAGTCCTGCGCCATGCGCACCAGCGCATCGTACGTGGCGCCGTCTCCGTGCGGATGGTATTTACCCAGGACGTCACCGACGACGCGAGCGCACTTCACGTAAGGACGGTTCCAGGCATTGTTGTTCTCATGCATGGAGAACAGGATGCGGCGATGTACCGGCTTGAGACCGTCACGAACGTCCGGCAAAGCCCGCCCCACGATCACGCTCATCGCGTAATCGAGGTAGGACTGCTTCATCTCGTCTTCGAGATTTACCTGCAGTAATTCGCGTGCTGCATCAGTCATCGATCAATCTCTCCCCCTCGTGAGCCCGGCCGGGTTCACGCTGAGTGCCTGTTTATTCGCTGAATTTGCCCGCTGCTGCAACCGCCGACCGAGGGTGCAATCCCTTGCTGCTCGTCGTGTTGCGCCGGGCCGTTCCCCAGTGCTGGAAGGACGCCAAATCCCCTGTGTTTTTGCTGCCGCCCGAGGGCGTAAAACTATCCCCAAAGGATACCACAGAGGGCCGGTTTCGAGGACCTTTTTCACTCCCCACAAGGGTCAGTACTGGTCACTGCCAGCGCCTGAATGCATCATGTCGGTGGGCCGGGAAAGCCGGCAGCTCACTGGCAAACTCAATGAACGTCGATCCACAGGAAATCTCCAACTTCGAACAGGTCGCGGGCCGATGGTGGGAACCCGAGGGCGAATTCGCCCCGCTCCACGCGATTAATCCGCTACGCACCGGTTACATCGCCGAGCGCGCGGAGCTGGCCGGCTCACGCCTGATCGATATCGGCTGTGGCGGCGGGCTGTTGTGCGAATCGGTCAGCCGGCTTGGCGCGATCGCAACCGGTATCGATATGTCCGGCACCGCCCTGGCAGTGGCCAGGCAGCATGCTGCCGCCGGCGGGCTGACAATCGATTATCAGGAAACAACCGCCGAACAGGCGGCGGCCGAACAGCCATCAGGCTATGACGTGGTGACCTGTCTGGAGATGCTCGAGCACGTCCCTGATCCGGCGGGAATCGTTCAGGCGTGTGTAACGCTGGCAAAGCCCGGCGGGAATGTTTTTTTCTCGACCATTAACCGCAATCCCAAAGCCTGGTTGCTTGCAGTCGTTGGCGCCGAATACGTACTGAATATGATTCCGCGTGGAACCCATGACTACACGCGCTTTATCCGCCCGTCAGAGCTCGAAGCGTGGGCACGCGCCGCGGGGCTTGAACTGCGCGATATTACCGGGCTGCATTACAACCCGTTGACCCGACGGTATACTCTTGGCAGCAACGTAGACGTCAACTATCTGATGCACCTGCACAAGCCCGCCTCCCCCTCCCGGTGACAGCCAGGCACCAAATCGACGCCGTTCTGTTCGATCTCGACGGCACATTGCTCGATACCGCACCCGACATGGCGGCAGCGCTCAACCGGCTGTTGCTGGAGCAAGACCGAGCTGAACTGCCCTTCGAACGATTACGCCCGGTTGTTTCGCACGGTTCGCTTGGCCTGCTCCGGGCAGGCTTTGGCGCCGACCTGGACCCGGAACAATTACCCGGTCTGACCCAACGCTTCCTGGAGATCTACGCCGGCGCGCTGGCGGTAAATACAACACCGTTTGAAGGTGCTGCAGAAGTGCTCGACGCGCTTGAGAATGCCGGCACTCCCTGGGGAATTGTCACCAACAAACCCGGCTGGCTGACGCAACCGGTGCTGGAGGCTCTTGAACTGCAGCAGCGTGCCGGTTGCGTGGTATCCGGCGACACGCTGGAACAGCGCAAGCCGCACCCCGCCCCGTTACACCACGCAGCTAAGTTGCTCGGCCAGGATCCACGGAACTGTATCTACGTTGGCGATGCCGAACGGGATATACAGGCAGGCCGTGCCGCAGGCATGGTCACCCTGGTGGCAAGCTATGGCTATATCGAGTCGCACGAGACACCGGAAACATGGAATGCTGACGGCAGCCTGTCCCGTCTGCAGGACCTGAAGGAGTGGCTGACCGTTGCAACTGCCCGTTAGCACTGAATTACTGATCGTCGCCGGCGCCAGCCTGCTGCTGGGTATCGTTCTGGGCGGCCTGGCCAGCATGGTGCTGTACCTGCGCCGGCTTGCCCGCCTGGAAGCCGAGCGCGAGGTGTTGCGTGCCAGTTTCAAAAATGAAGAACAGCTGGCGCAGGAACGTGCCGGTGCTCTCGAAGATGCCACCCGCGGCCTGCGACTTGCTTTCGATGAACTTGCACGCGAGAGCCTTAGCAGCAACAGCGAGACCTTTCTGCTACTGGCACAGGAAAAGCTCGGCCAGTTCCAGACGAAGGCCAGTGCCGATCTCACCGCACGCCAGCAGGCAATCAGTGAAATCGTCAAACCGATTGCCGACACCCTCTCGACCACACAAAAGGAACTGCATCGGGCCGAGCGGGAACGCCAGGCCGCGTTTGGAGCGATCGACGAACAACTGAAAAGTGTGCGCTCGTCGCACGATATGCTGCAGCTGGAAACCAACAAGCTTGTCAATGCGCTGCAACGTCCTGATGTCGGCGGCCAGTGGGGCGAGATTACCCTGCGCCGCCTGGTAGAGCTGGCCGGAATGGTCGAGCACTGCGATTTTGTCGAGCAAGGCTCGGTCAATACCGACACCGGCCAACTAAGGCCTGACCTGGTGGTGCGGCTACCCGACCGCGGCGAAATCATTGTCGATGCAAAGACGCCACTGGAGGGCTATCTGGCTGCCGCACATGCCACCGATGATGTGGCACGCAAGGAAGCCTTGCAGCGTCACGCCAGGAACCTGCGGCGCCGCGTGCGCGAGCTGGCGGCGAAAAATTACTGGAGCCAGTTCAGGAACAGCCCTGACTTCGTTGTGATGTTCATCCCTGGTGACCAGTTCCTCGGCGCGGCCCTCAATCACGATCCCGCGCTACTCGAAGATGCGTTGAAGCAACGCATCTTGCTGGTTACACCAACAAGCCTGATTGCGCTGCTCAAATCTATTGCCTACGGCTGGCGCCAGTCAGTATTGACCGACAACGCCGAGAAGATCCGTGACCTGGCAGAAGAGCTTTACAAACGGCTGGCCGGCTTCAGTGAGCATATTGCAGCCCTGGGCAGTTCGCTGGGCAAGAGCGTAGACACCTACAACCGCGCGGTTGGTTCACTGGAGCGCCAGGTATTGCCGAGCGCCCGGCGTTTTACCGAATTGGGAATTACCGAGCGCAAAAAACTTGCCAGCGTCGAACCGATAGACAAGTCTGCGCGCGAGCCGGCCGCCCAGGCCGAGCCGGTAGCCAAACCGGTGCCAAAAGATGCCGGCTGAGCCGGCTACGCCTGCCGCCACTTACATCAGCGCTGCGATCCCGCCCGGATCTATCGACTACTACGTAGCGTTAATGACGCCGGCCCGGCTGCGTGAGCTGACCAGGACCGGCATCGCTCTGGCGAAAGTGATACGCAACGTCGCAATGCAGCCGGGCGAACCACAAATTCGACAGCTGAAGCTGCACTGGTTCGCACAAGAGGTCGAAATGGTGATCGCCGGTACCCCGCGTCATCCACTGACGGCGGAACTGCTTCGACTGTGTCCGCATGAACGCTGGCCTGAGTCGATGCGGGAACTGGTCCAAGCCATGATGACCGAAGCCGCCCAGCCGCCGGCCACTGCCCTGCAGGAATTGCTCCCCGCTGCCCACCGGGCGGCAACCCAGCAGGCGCTGCTCGCGGCAGTGATGCCCACATCAGGCAAAACGAGTATCGATGCGGCGGGCAGTCTCGGTACCGGCATTGCGCTGGCCCGCTTCGTTCGTGATCACGGTGCCGGGCCTCCGGATGTGCGTGACCTCCCGCGGCTGGCGCATGAGCATTTTTCCGCAGCCGATCTGTCGCTCCGACACGAAGCGATGCCTGTCTACCTGCAGGGCGCGTTATACCGACGACAGCTGCGACGACTTGAGGCCGCCGGATACAACGCGGATAAAGCGGCCCTGTCACCGCTGGCGCTGTTGTGGCACAGCTGGCGCGAAGCCCGTAAGCTGCTGCGACCATGATTGAGACAATTGACTATTCACCTGCACCGCAACTGATGCACGATCGAACCGTGCTGATTACCGGCGCCGGCGACGGCATTGGCCGCGCGGTGTCTCTGGCACTGGCGCATCAGGGCGCAACGGTTGTCCTGTTGGGTCGCACCGGCGACAAACTTGCAAAAGTCAGCGACGAAATTGTAAGCAGCGGAGCACCGCAGCCGGCAATACTCGAAGCGGATCTGGAGAAACTGACCTGGGACGAATACCTGGCACTGGCCGAAGCGTTGAAAAACGAATTCGGCCGGCTTGACGGGCTACTGCACAACGCAAGCATTCTGGGCGATCGGGCGCCCATCGAACACTACGACCCGATGACCTGGCATCGCGTGATGCACGTAAACGTTGGCGCTGCATTCCTGCTGACGCGCGCAACGCTCGATTTGCTCAAACAATCACCTGATCCGGCGATTTTGTTTACCTCAAGTGGCGTCGGACGCAGCGGTCGCGCCTTCTGGGGCGCCTACGCAGTTTCCAAGTTCGCAACCGAAGGCTTTATGCAGGTGCTGGCCGACGAGATGACGGGCATGCGCATCAACTGCATCAATCCTGGCCCGACTCGAACGTCCATGCGCGCCGCCGCCTTCCCTGGTGAAGACCCAAAGAACCCGGCCGAACCGGAAACACTGGTGAATGCCTACCTGTACCTGCTGGGTCCTGACAGTGCCGGCATCAGCGGCCGGTCATTCGACGCTCAGGGCGCCGGTGCCGCCAAACCGCAACAGCGGTAAAGACGCGTCAGCTCCCGGCCATCAAGCTCACGGTGTTCGCCGGCCGCCAGATTGCGCTGCAATGTGACACTGCCGTAACGCGTGCGAATGAGCCGGTTGACCTTGCAGCCAACTGCCTCCCACAGCCGGCGCACTTCGCGATTGCGACCTTCCGCCAGGCGGCAGAGGAACCAGGTGTTGGCACCGCCGGCACTTTCCTGTCGCGTTACGGCGGTGAATCGCGCCTTGCCATCATCGAGCTGAACACCGCGGCGCAGTTGCCGCAGTTTCTGCTCGCTTACCTCGCCAAGTACCCGCACCCGGTACTCGCGCGCGACCTCACTGGCCGGTCGCATCAGGGCATTGGCCAGCGCGCCATCCGTAGTAAACAACAAGAGCCCGGAGCTGTTGATATCCAGGCGCCCGACATTGATCCAGCGCCCTGATGCAGGCCGTGGCAGACGGGAAAAGACGGTTGTCCGTCCTTCAGGATCATCACGTGAGCAGATTTGTCCGACGGGTTTGTGATATGCCAGGACACGGGGACGGGCTGCAGCAGCAAGTTCTACCGGCTTGCCATCGATGGCAATACGGTCGGCGCGCGTGACCTTGCTGCCCAGCACGGCCACCTCGCCATTGACGGTAATCCTGCCCGCGCTGATCCAGCTTTCTATCTTGCGTCGTGACGCCACACCGGTAGCGGCAAGGGCTTTTTGCAGCCGCTGCGGTGGCTCAGTCAACCGTACGCGCCGTCACAGCGGCGGTATCCTCGGCTTCCTGTTCTGTAATGGCCTCTTCGGGATCCTGCTCTGCCGCGGTGGCGTCGAGGTCTTCGCTGCCATCTTCATATTGTGTATGCGCGACTTCGTCAGCCGCATCGTCATCTGTTGACTCGTCGGCTGCGGTAGCGCGGAGGTCTTTGCTGCCGTCCTCGTATTCTGCCTGCGCGACTTCGTCAGCCGCATCGTCATCTGTTGACTCGTCGACTGCGGTAGCGTGGCGCTCTTCGCTGCCGTCTTCGTGTTCTGCCTGCGCGATTTCGTCAGCCGGATCATCATCCGTTGACTCGTCGGCTGCGATTTCCTGGGCGTCATGATCGCTGCCCGCCACTACCCGCAGAGAGGTCCCGACCTCTTCCGCCATCTCCAGCTCCAGCTGCGGAACAACCGAATCGATGTCAGCAATATCCTGCAGCGGCGGGAGGTCTTCCAGTTTCTTCAGGCTGAAGTATTCCAGGAACTGCGGGGTGGTTGCATAGAGTGCCGGTCGCCCCGGCACCTCGCGGTGACCTACAACCTTTATCCAGCTACGTTCCAGCAGCGTCCTCATGATGTTGGTACTGACCGCCACACCACGCACGTCCTCGATATCGCCGCGTGTTATCGGCTGACGATAGGCAATAAGCGCCAGTGTCTCCAACAACGCGCGCGAATAGCGCGGGGGGCGCTCTTCCCACAACTTCGTCAGCCACTCGGTCATTTTTGGCCGCACCTGGATGCGAAAACCGGTAGCGACTTCGATCAGCTCGATGCCGCGATCTTCGTAGTCCGCCTGCAGCGCCTTTATCGCTTTGCGGATCTCGGCTCGCTCCGGCCGCTTCCTGAAAGCAAACAGGTCTCGTAACTCGCCCAGCGACAGCGGGCGCCCGGAGGCCAGCAGCGCTGACTCGATTATATTTTTCAGCAGATCATTGTTCATTTGTTTCGCTGGTTTCGTCTTCTGGTTGTTCTGGTTGTTCGAATGCCGACTGCGTACTGCGTCCGGTCGCCTTTACATGAATCGGGCCAAAGGACTCAGCCTGCACGATTTCGAGTATCGATTCGCGGATAAGCTCGAGGATCGCAATAAAAGTAACGACCACCCCGATACGTCCTTCGCGCGGATCAAACAGCGCCGTAAACTCACGGAACTCGACATCCTGGAGGCTGGTGAGAATCTCCGTCATCCGCTGACGTACCGACAGCGCTTCGCGCTGCACGTGGTGATGTGCATACATTTCGGCACGCTGCATAACGTCGCGGAACGCAAGCAGCACTTCTTTCAGTGCAACATCCGGCAGTTTCTGTACTACTTTGCGCTCGACCACGTGTCCTTCGGCAACCACAACGTCGCGCTCGAGCCGCGGCAGCGAATCAATATCCTGTGCCGCATTCTTGAATCGTTCGTATTCCTGCAGTCGTCGTACCAGCTCGGCACGCGGATCGTCTTCGTCGTCGTCTGCTTCGATCGGCCGCGGCAACAGCATGCGCGATTTGATCTCGGCGAGCATGGCCGCCATGACCAGGTACTCACCCGCCAGCTCCAGCTGCAGTTCCTGCATCATGTCGATGTAACGGGTGTATTGCCGGGTTATCTCCGCAATCGGAATATCGAGGACGTCGAGATTCTGCCGCTTGATCAGGTAGAGCAGCAGGTCGAGTGGGCCCTCAAAGGCCTCCAGGAACACTTCCAGCGCCTGCGGCGGTATATAAAGATCAACCGGCAGCTGGGTAACAGGCTCCCCCTCGACCACGGCAAACGGCATTTCGGCCTGCACCGGGCGATTGGCTTGTGCAGTCTCGCTGCCGGCCGGCTGATTTTCTGTTTCTGTACTCATGCTCAGCGGTAATTCAGCCCCATGGCGTGACGGACTTCGTCCATAGTTTCCCGCGCAGTATCGCGCGCGCGTTCGCTGCCTTCCTTAATGATACCGCGCACCATGTCCGGATTGGCCTCGAATTCGGCGCCGCGCTGCTGGATTGGCTCCAGCTCGGCGACCACCGCATCGATTATCGGTTGTTTACATTCGATGCAGCCGATCCCGGCTGAGCGGCAGCCTTCCTGCACCCACTCCTGGCGCTGGTCATCCGAATAGATCTTGTGAAACTCCCAAACCGGGCACTTCTCCGGCTCGCCCGGGTCCGTACGTCTTACGCGCGCCGGGTCAGTGGGCATCTGGCGAATTTTCTTTGCCACCACATCGGTTTCTTCACGCAGCGGGATTGTGTTGCCGTATGACTTGGACATTTTCTGCCCGTCGAGTCCCGGCAGCTTGGGCACCTCGGTCAATAAGGCCTGCGGCTCGTTCAGTATTATCCGGCCACTACCCTCGATGTAACCAAGCAGCCGTTCCTTGTCGGCAACCGTAAGATTCGGGTGTGATTCGACTACCTCGCGCCCGGCGGCCAGCGCTTCGGTGTCGCCCTGCTCCTGGTAGCGCAGCCGGGCATCCTCATAAATTCTGCGCTTCTTGCCGCCAAGCTTGGTGACTGCCCGGCCAGCTTTCGCTTCAAATTCCGGCTCACGACCAAACACGTGGTTAAAGCGACGGGCAATCTCGCGAGTAAGTTCCACATGCACTACCTGGTCTTCGCCGACCGGCACCGCGTCTGCCTTGTACATGAGAATGTCGGCTGACTGCAGCAGCGGATAACCCAGGAAGCCGTAGGTGGCGAGATCTTTTTCCTTCAGCTTCTCCTGCTGTTCCTTGTAGGTCGGAACGCGCTCGAGCCAGCCAAGGGGCGTAATCATGGACAACAACAGAAACAGCTCAGCGTGCTCCGGCACTTTGGACTGGACAAAGAGAGTAGCTATCTTCGGGTTGATGCCAACTGCGAGCCAGTCGACGACCATGTTCCACATCTGATCTTCCAGCCCCGATGTGTCGTCATAGTGGGTGGTCAGTGCGTGCCAGTCGGCCACAAAGAAGTAGCACTCGTATTTGTGCTGCAGCTGGAGCCAGTTTTTGAGCACGCCGTGGTAGTGCCCGAGGTGCATGCTGCCCGACGAACGCATGCCGGAGAGGATGCGGCCGCCGGCCGCTTCTTTATCTGAACCCATAAATCAATCAGAGCCCTGCAAGTAACTCAATCAGACCGGTGGTGCCATTGACCAACGGCATCATAATCGGCCAGAGGACGCCGGCGAACATGAGCCCGAGCAGAATCAGGAACCCGTACGGCTCAACGCGATCGAGAGTATCTGACAGGCGCGGCGGTAATAGCCCGCTGGCGACGCGCCCACCATCCAGCGGCGGTATCGGAAGCATATTAAGGACTGCAAGGAACACGTTGATAGTGATACCGAAAGTTGCCATCACAGCAACAGCCCGGAAGCCCGGTGTGGCAGCCACCTGCAGGACGAAGCCCAGCTTCAGTATCACCGCCCAGCCTAATGCCATAAGCAGGTTTGCGGCAGGGCCTGCGGCCGCAACAAACATCATATCCCGACGCGGATTGCGCAGATTGCGCGTCGCCACCGGCACCGGCTTCGCCCAGCCGAAAATAAACGGTACGCCCATGACAATCATCGCCAGTGGCACAGCCACCGTGCCCATAGGGTCTATATGTTTTAGCGGATTGATTGTGAGCCGGCCCAGCATCTCGGCAGTGCGGTCGCCGAAGTAACGCGCCACTGCACCGTGCGCAACCTCGTGCAGCGTTATCGCCAGTAACATTGGCGGCGCAAAGAGAACGATTTTCTGGACCAGTGTGAAGCTCTGCATGACCGGATTATACGCTGGCGCGACAGCTCAACGCGCAACCGCTTCGACACTGCCCTTACCGACCCTGACAATTTCGGGCTGGCTGCCGACAAGGTCAATAACCGTGGTTGGCTCGATCCCGCAATTACCGCTGTCGACAACCGCGTCGACCAGGTTACCCAGGCGCTCTTCAAATTCATCCGTATCGTTCAGCGGCATATCATCTCCGGGCAACAATAAGGTCGAACTCATGATGGGCTGGCCGAGGCTTTCGAGCAGCGCCAGCGCAACCGGATGATCCGGGATGCGTATGCCGATGGTCTTTCGCTTCGGGTTCTGCAGCCGCTTGGGTACTTCCCGTGTCGCCTGCAAAATAAAGGTATACGGGCCGGGCGTAAGCGACCGAAGCAACCGGTAGGTGGCATTATCGACCCGGGCATAGGACGAAATTTCTGCCAAATTGTTGCAGACCAGAGTAAAATTATGGTCTCGTCCGGCCTGGCGGATCCTGCGCACGCGCTCCATTGCCGCTTTGTTGCCAACATGGCAGCCGAGCGCGTAGCAGGAATCGGTTGGATAGACGATTACGCCGCCGCCCCTGATTATGTCAACAACACGACTGATTAGCCGTGGTTGCGGATTACGCGGATGAATTTGAAGAAACTGGCTCAAAGGCTCCTGCCCGACAATTAGATATGCAGATATTCTACGACTTCTTTCCGGTGATCGCGTTCTTTGCCGCCTACAAACTGTACGACATCTACGTCGCTACCGGCGTAATCATCGTTGCCGTGCTGCTGCAGGTGCTCATCCATTGGCTGCGCACCCGCACCATCAGCCGCATGCACTCGATCAGTGCGGCTCTGGTGCTCGTATTCGGAGGCATCACGCTGGCGCTGCGCAACGAGATATTTATCCAGTGGAAACCCACTGTCCTCAATGTGCTTTTTGGCCTGGTCTTCCTTGCCAGCCAGTACATTGGCGAAAAGCCGATTATCCAGCGCATGCTTGACGCCAGCGTAGACCTCGAGGCAAAACACTGGCGCACGCTCAATACGATGTGGGCGTTGTTTTTCATTTTTCTCGGCATCGTCAATGTATTCGTCGTGTATAACTTTTCCGAGGATGCCTGGGTCAATTTCAAGCTGTTTGGCATGCTGGGGCTGACAGTGGCATTTGCCCTGTTACAGGGCTTCTGGATCGCGCGCAAGATGCCGCCGGAAGAACTGACCGATTCGTCTGATAATAATTCGGCCGAATGAACGTGCGGGTTGAGCAGATTCGCGAGCGGCTGCAATCATTGCACCCGGTATGCGTGGAAATCGAGGACGACTCACATCTCCACGAGGGCCATCCCGGCGCCAGAGACGGACGCGGACACTTCCGGGTTCGAATTGTTGCAGATTGTTTTGCCGATGAATCGAAACTAAGCCGCCACCGCATGGTCTATCAAGCTCTTGGAAGTTTAATGCAAAGCGAGATCCACGCTTTGAGTATCAGCACGCTGACGCCGGCCGAAGCCGGCCCTGATGAGGACAACTAATGAAATCTTTTTTAATTGCCAGTTTCGCCGCCCTGTTGACTGTTGCTGCTACCGCCGAGGCGCGGCCGATGGCAAAGGTAAACAACGTCGAGATTACCGAGGAGATGTTTACGGCCTTTGTGAGCAGCCGCACCCAGAAGCCGGTCGCAGAGTTGACTGATCAGGATCGCGAGCTGCTCACTGAGGAGTTGATAAAGCTCGTCGCCGTTGGCACAGAGGCTCGTCGCAAAAAAGTGCAGTCAGATCCGGAGGTGGCGGCAAAATTGCAGCTGCAGGAGCTTTCTTTCCTGGCGCAGACTTACCTGCAGAAACATCTGGAAGACCAACCGGTATCACCTGACAAGTTGCAGGCGTTGTATGACACCAGGTATGGCAACAAGCCCATGACTGAATACAAAGCCCGACACATCCTGGTGGACTCTCCCAACACCGCACGGCAGGTAATCAGCGAACTGGAAGCCGGTGGCGATTTTGTAACACTGGCTGCGAAATATTCGACCGGCCCGTCAGCAAACAGCGGCGGCGATCTGGGTTGGTTTACCCGGCAGCAGATGGTGCCTGAATTTGCCGATGCAGTTGTAGCGTTGAACGATGGCGCCCACTCCGCGGCACCGGTGCAGACACAATACGGTTGGCACATTATTTTTAAGGAAGGCCAGCGTGAGACCCCTCCGCCACAGCTTGGGGCCGTCGGTCAGGAACTGGAGCGCGAGCTACAGCAGCAGGAAATCCAGAGCCTGGTTGAGGGATTACGGGAGTCGGCCAAGGTACGGACTTACCAATAATTGACGAATTGACACGTCTGATTACGCATTACGTGACACGCGTCACAGATCAGTTGGGGTGATCTCATTACCCTGAGTCCCGAGTCTTGGCTTCCGTCTCGAAGCCTGACTCACCAACCTCAGAATCCCCCAACGATGAGGCATTTTAAGCCGGCACGGAAGCCGGCTTTTTTTTGTCCGCCAGATTTGCGCAGACGCTCAGGATCAAGGCGCCTATCTGGCCAAAGTGGCCATAAAGATCTTCCGACCGGACGCCCGTAGCTCAGCCCGGTCCTGTAATGGCCAGGACACAAGTCGGATAACTTGACTTAATATGCGAAAATGACAAGAGATTCATTGCATTATGTCACCCTGCCCATGCCAGGGAAGGTGGGATTTTGGTGGTTTTTCGAGCAATTGGGAGAGCCGCAAATGACCCGGAACAGTCGGGTACCCGGTTACTTAGGTGAGCTAGTTAAAGGACTGCACTTCCTTTTCTGCCAGTTATCGGATACTACTTATGTCAACTGGCTTGACCCTCAGGATCGATGGGATATATTTCCCAAAGAATTCCAAGGGTTAAGCAAGGGTAGCAGTCAGTGAAACCCGCTCAGGCACAAGATCCGGGAACGGATCGAGGACTCAAGCAAGGCCTCCTGGCTGCGTTTCGGCGTTTGTTACGGCCGTTGGTACGGATCCTGATCCGGCACGGCATTGCATACGGAGAATTTGCGGAGGTAGCCAAGACTGTATTCGTCGAGACCGCTGCGGAAGATTTTGCCCTACCCGGGCGTAAGTCTTCCGGATCGCGAATAGCGATTCTCACCGGGCTGACCCGGAAAGAGGTAAAGCGGCTCATCGATCAGGCAACAAAAGGACAACCGAGCACTCGAAGTAATCTCAGTAGAGCAGGACGAGTCTTAGCAGGGTGGTATAGCGATCCGCGGTTTACAAGCCAAGAAGGCGCGCCATTACAACTGCCGTTTGAGAGTAAGACCTCGCCATCGTTCACGGAGCTTGTTCGACGTTATAGCGGCGATATGCCCGCCCGCGCAATGCTTGAGGAACTTCTTAGAGTTGCCGCCGTAAGAGAAGATGAGGATGGAGCATTCACTGTTTTGAGTCGCGTCTATATTCCCTTCGAACTCGACAGGGAAAGCGTAGAACGACTTGGTATGACGCTACATGACCTTGGAGCAACAATTGCTTTTAACTTGGATCCAAAGCGAGATAAGAGCGCAAAGTTTGAACGGCGGGTTTACACAACACAGGGCATAGAGAAGCACGATGCAGAGGAATTTCAACTTTTCGTTGCATCTGAAGGCCAAAAGTTTTTGGAAAAGCTGGATGATTGGTTGACGGGACGTGAGTCTACGGAGCAAGGAAGAAACACACTTACCAAGACTGGCGTAGGACTTTATTTTTTCGATGAGCCGATGGAGCCTGATGAATAGCTAAATCAAGGAACCTCGGCACTGCATGATTTCCTGGGGGATTCAACATGCAAACACGAGTGAGAGCTCGACAAATTGGCGTTTTGTTGCTCGCTGCTATTTCGCAACAGGCTTTTGGCATTCAGGCCATCGACGGTAGCGGGATTCAGGCCATCGACGGCAGTGGGATTCAGGCCATCGACGGCAGTGGGATTCAGGCCATCGACGGCAGTGGGATTCAGGCCATCGACGGC